>JAITDS010000193.1 GCA_031282435.1 Spirochaetaceae bacterium | reverse complement strand
TCAATACGCATTTCTGAAATTTCGCCTAAAAAACGATTATCTCCCGGATTACCTTCGGCAAGCCTTTTGATTCTAGTAAGAATACGGGATACGGCCTGCAAATCTTTTAATTTTTTAAGCCATTTGTCAAATTCGCTTGTCTTGCGTATTTCCTTCACGATATAAACAGTAGACTATAAACTACAGAATGTCAAGGACATTTATTTTGATTTCATATGTTAAACCGCAATGATAATGTCCTCATGAAAACCCAATAGAAATGACCTGTTTGGTAGAATAGCGGCAGGAGGCGGAGACGGACGGGAGACTACCAACGGGACAAAAAGAATTATTACGTGGAAAAGTAACGGAACCGGTAAAGAGGGGTCAGTTGACGATTCGGGCGGCGGCACAAGAATTGAAAGTAAGCTACCGGCAAGGGCGGCGGATATACCGGAGCCGGCGGGAGCGGCGGGTATGTTTCGGAGAATTGATTCAGTTTGACGGAAGCCGTCACGACCGGTTTGAAGGGCGGGGTTCCCGGTGTTGTCTGATAACGATGATAGATGACGCGACTAATATCCGGTACGCCCAATTCTTTGAAGCGGAGACGACAGCCGGCGCAACGGGGGTATTATCCTGCCGGATTCGGAAACTTCGTTTCCGCGGAAATACGGAATACCCCGAGCGCTGTATTGCGACCATAAAAATGCCTTTGTGCTCCAGTCCGCAGGCTAAGAGTCGTGCGGAACGGAATCACGGCTTGGATCAGGGGCGGATGGTAGCGGACTAAAGTCCGTAGAACCGCGGCTTGCGGGGATTTCAACGATAGCGGAAGCGAACCGGTTTTTTGAAAGAACCTGTCTGCCGAAAATGAACGGGAAGTTCTCCCGGCCCGCGGCTGATACTGCGGACGCTCATGTGCCGTTGGGGGAGGCGGATCTCAGGGAGATTCCGTGTAAGATGAGCGGAGGGCGGCTAATGATAATGTAGTCCGCTTTGAATACCGTCTGTTTCAGATTCTCAAGACCGACACGCGCTTGCCGCGGACCGGGGAGAAGGTTATAGTACGCGTCAGGCCGGACGGGAGTTTAAGTATCCTGCGGGAAGAGAAAACACTCCTCGTTGAGGAGTTGCCACTACCCAAAAAGGGCCTTTCGGATTCTCATGCCGCTTAAAAAAGGGGGAAGGGGACATTTCTATTGCGCTAAAATAGGGGTCATTTCTATTGCGGCTTGACAGCCCTGCCAGAATACCTAGTCAAAAAAAATATTATAATATAGACTGTTCCACATGAAAAACTATATTACTAACTGTCTTGTATTCACATTTTTAATAAGCTCCGCCGCGATACTAGCCGCCCAGCAAGCCGCCACTGAAGGATTAGCTCCCAACACCGATTTAAGCAAACTCACGGCGGAAAAACCTGTTATTATAAGCTCAAACGTAGAATTTGTCCCCGGCAGTGACAATAAATGGATAGCGATATCCGCCGAAGTTCAGGCAATCACTCTTGTTCCCATTGAAAAACTGTACGCCGTTCTCCACGACATAGAGAATCAGCCTAAGGTTTTTAACAAAGGTTTTAGTAGTACTAAAAAAGCCGTCATCGACAGTACCACGCCAAACGGTACGATAGCCACGTTCACGACAACCGCCGTGGGACAAGATACGGTCTACACCGCCCTTGTAACGGAAAAATTAGACCTGCCGAATTCAGCTTTCATCACAGTTAAACAGACGGCGCCAAACAAGCAAATACGGAATCTTTACGCGACATGGTATCTTTCAACACAAACTATAGACGGCGTTAAATATAGCTATATACGGTTTTACGATTCCAGCGAGGTGGCGGGAGACGGTCTTAAAAAGGCTCTAATAGGCGGGGGAATAAATTCCGCCCATACTTCGTCAATAAGCCAGCTTATAGAAGGCGCGAAAAAAAGGTAACCGCGTCGGTAATAAGGTGTCTCTGGAAAAAAAATATAGCAAGTTGATAGATTCTATCAAAAAAGCGGGAAGCGCCGCCGTTGCTTTTTCCGGCGGTGTTGACAGCTCTTTTCTTTGCCATGCGGCGGTTGCCGCTTTGGGCAACAAAGCTATAGCCGTTACAATAGTTTCGCCTATGCTTCCGCAGAGCGAACTTGACTGGGCAAAACGTATAGCGGCGCTTACCGGAATAAAGCATATCGTCATAAATGAAGATCACATTGATGAAGAAGTGGCGGCTAACCCATATAACCGCTGTTATTACTGCAAAAAAATCGAATTTGGAAAAATAACGGACGCGGCGCGTGAACACGGGGCGGCAGTTGTATTTGACGGTTCGAACACGGACGATTTGAACGATTACCGTCCCGGTTTACAGGCCATTGCCGAGTTAAATATTTGTAGTCCGCTCCGCGAAGCCGGCCTAAGCAAGGCGGAGATACGTGAGCTTTCAAAACGTTTCGGCCTGCCGACATGGGACAAGCCGGCTTTCGCGTGTCTCGCTTCGCGCATACCTTACGGCGAGACAATAAACAAACAAAAACTTTCCCGCGTCGAGCAGGCGGAGGATTTTTTACGCTCCGAAGGTTTTATTCAATTTCGTGTACGCTCGCACGGCGACATTGCCCGTATTGAAGTGGCGCGTGATGAGCGAAAACGCTTTTTTGACGAAAATCTGCTCGACCGCGTTTCCCGCCAAATAAAAGAATTCGGCTTTTTGTACGCCGCCTTTGAGCTTGAAGGTTATGTCATGGGAAGCCTTAACCGCGCGCAGGAAAAAACGAATTGAAAACTCTGCATTTTGATTGTTTCGCCGGTATTTCGGGCGACATGACGTTGGGCGCTCTTGTAGATCTTGGAGTGGACGAAAAACAAGTCCGCAAAGAGCTGGACCGCCTTAACCTTGCCGGCTGGTCTATCGAATTTGTCAAAGATGAACGTTGCGGCGTTACGGGGACACGCGCCATTGTAAACATAGAGGATTGCGTACCGCATGAACATCATCACGATGACGAAATAGGACGCGGCCATAACGGACACAGTTCATGGCGCGATATAAGGACACTCATCGAGCGTTCCGGCATAGCAAGCGGCGCGGCGCGGCGCGCCATAGACATATTTTCGCGCATAGCCGCCGCGGAAGCGGAGGTACACGGCGTTCCTATTGACGACGTAACTTTTCACGAAGTCGGGGCGCTCGATTCCATAATCGATATTGTCGGAAGCGCCGTCTGCCTTGACATATTAAAGCCGCAAAGAATCACGTCAAGCGAGATAGAACTGGGCGGCGGCGAAGTAAAATGCGCTCACGGGATTCTTAACGTCCCCGCGCCCGCAACCCTAAAACTCTGCGAAGGACTTCCGGTAAGAACCGGCGGTTTTAACAAAGAAATGACAACGCCGACCGGAGCCGCGATTCTTGCCGCAAGCGTGGACAGTTTTGTTCCAAGCGCCTCTTTCAAGCAGATTAAGACGGCTTACGGAATAGGGACGCGAAAACTGGATAAAGCGAATGTGCTTGCCGTCTCGTGGCGCGAGGAACCGGCGCAAGCTGGCGGACAGTTTTACGCCCAAGACTGCGGGCAGCCCCGCGACGATAACTGGATAAGCGATAACTGGATAAGCGAAGAACTCATAATGCTGGAAACGAATGTTGACGACATGACGGGTGAAGCGTTTGGCTTTTTGATGGACCGGCTTTTTGAAGCGGGCGCTCTGGACGTAACTTTTACATCCTGCGTAATGAAAAAATCGCGTCCCGGCATAATCGTTTCGGTACTTTGCCCGCCCCTAAAACTTAAACAAATACGTTCCGTCATATTCGAAAAATCAAGCGCCATAGGCTTCAGAGAGACAACCGTGCGCCGCATATCACTGCCGCGTGAACAACATTCTATCAAATACGGCGCAGGGAACGCGGAGATAAAAACCGTATTTCTTGACGAAAAAAGAAAGCGTTCAAAAATTGAATACCGCGATCGTGAAAAACTAGCCTGTAAAAAAGACATATCCCTTAACGAAGCTGAGGATCTTATAAAGCATGAATACGGCGATATTTGAAATTCTGGAAGCGGTACAAAAAAACAAAATAGACGCGGACGAAGCGGAAAAACGTATAAACGCCCTCTATCACGGGGATCTTGGTTTTGCCGACATAGATTTACAGCGGGAGACGCGAACCTCTTACCCCGAAGTCGTGTACTGCGCTGGCAAAACCTGCGAGCAGTCACTGTCGATAATGACAAAAATGCGGGAACACGGTTTGCCGGTCTTCGCGACCAAAGCCTCAAAAGAACTTGCGCTACGTACCGCCGCCATATTCAGTGAAAGCGTCTACCACGAATTAAGCCAAACGTTAAGCATCGGAATCCTGCGCAAAGAATCTGAGCGCGAAGGCTTAGTTGTCGTAGCGGCAGCCGGTACTTCAGATTTAAACATAGCTTGGGAAGCGGCGCGGACGGCCGAGTTTTTTGGCAGTAACGTGCGCATGATTAGCGACATCGGCGTAGCCGGAATACACCGCCTGTTTAACCGCCTGGAAGAAATCCGCGCGGCGCGGGTGATAATAGCCTGCGCCGGCATGGAAGGAGCGCTTGCCGGAGTGATAGCGGGACTTGTAGCCTCTCCGGTAATCGCGTTGCCAACCAGCGTTGGATACGGCGCTTCATTCGGAGGGCTTTCCGCTCTGCTTGGAATGTTGACGTCGTGCGCACCCGGAGTATCCGTTGTAAACATCAATAACGGCTTCGGCGCGGGGTATCAGGCGAATCTGATAAACCGTTTAAGGCCGTTCTGATATGCGTATGGCCATAGGCGACATTCACGGCAGAACATACTGGAAAAATTATTTAGACAAAGATTTTACCGAATTCTATATTTTGGGCGACTATTTTGACAGCTATGCGGGTTCATTCGCCAAAGAATATAAGAATTTTACGGAAATATGCGAGGAGGCGCGAAAAGACCCCCGCCTAAAGTTATGCCTAGGCAACCACGACTACCACTATCTAAGCGGAATATCACCCCAGCGCTATTCAAGGTTTCAGAATAATCATTACCGCGCCATAAATGAAATTCTGGAAAACAATATGGATATGTTAAAAGTTATTTACACAAGCGATGATAATTACATAATATCGCACGCGGGTCTGTCAAACACGTTTCTAAAAAAAATGCGCGGCGCGGGAGTAAAAAACATAGAAGATATAAACGCCGCCTTTACCCATGACCGCGACATACTAACATTTAACGGCTCTAATATTTACGGCGACGACGTAAGCCAAAGCCCCGTTTGGATTAGGCCGCGCTCACTGCTCTCCGACCCGGTACCGGATTTCAATCAAATCGTCGGGCATACCCAATTTCCGGAAATCAGTTTTGCTTCCATCGGGAATATAGACGTATTTTTCATAGACACCGGAGAAAAAGAGTCTATATTCGAATTCTAAGCCGCCAACAGGCCGTCAGCGGGCCGCCAGCGGCTTTCCTCCTTTGCTTTCAACAAGAAAAGGGCGCTGTCCCCCGAAATCCGCCGCCTTATTCATATAAATTGCGGATACTAAAAGGGGGGCGCTATTTCCGGCATTGCGGCGCAAACCGCCCCTGCCGCTACGCGCCCCCCTGTCTTCATACCGCGCCGCCCGCAAGCGGGCTTAGGCGGTATTACGCCACCCCCCGGCCGGCGGCCAGCCGCTTTCCTGCCTTGCGTTCACTTTGGAAAGGGCGCTGTCTACCGAAAACCGCTGCCCGCGCTAGAAAGTATCGTCTGTTGTGGACAGCGGATTACCATTATTCTCCGCAGTTCCACCACCTTTATACAAAGCGTCGCCTAAATCCGCCGTGTTTTTAAGGTCCTCATCCACATCGGTGCCGTACACCACACCGCCGGTTTTGTTAAAAGTCCCGCTTTCCATATAAACGCCGCCGCCCTCTTTACGGCTGATGTTTCCCGCAATCGTTCCGCCGGACATATTAAAAACGGCATCCGTTGTCTCAAGCATCACACCGCCGCCGGCGCCCCATCCACCGCCAAATGATGTATTATTCGTTATTTTTGCGCCGTCATTCATATTAACAGTACCGTGAGTTATAGCGATGCCGCCGCCGTGCGAGGCTGTGTTATTTTTAATTTCACCGCCCCAAAAATTGAATGTGTTATTTGCCGAGCTGTCATTTGCCCCAAGGTTGACTCCACCTCCTCCGTATTCAGAATTATTATCCTGTATAATGCCACCCGTCATGTTGAATATTCCATTACCGCGTATAAACACTCCGCCGCCGTCTTCTCCACTAGCATTATTTTGCAATGTTACCCCCTCACCCATCGTAAGTGTTCCGCCGTATATATTAATGAGAGGTCCGTAGTTAAGTGATTCGCTTTCGGCTCCGCCGCCGTCTATTATAAGCGGCGCTAAACTCCCGTCCAATACAAGACTCGCGCCGTCTTTAACATAAAAAAGCTCGTTTTTATTACTATCCCCTCGCTTTATTGTTTTGGGCGCTCCTTGTCCTGAGCTAATCGTGATAATTTTGCCGCTGCCGCTGATAGTTATTGGTTCATCATCGATAATATTATAGTCTTCTAACAGGGTTATACTCCCGCTTTCAATACTTTTAATCGCTTTCGCAAGCGTACTATACACCTCATTTGTTTTTGAATCTATCACAGCCGTATATTTGAAAACCGCGTTAATTTTTATATTATCAACGTTACCAACGGGGATTTCAAAATACTCGTTCCTAATGATTTCCTCATCGGGTATGGTGGGGGGGGGGGGGATAAAACACTGTAAGATAATCCGTTAGATTTAAGGATATAGCCGCTTTTCACGCTTACATGGACCTGCACGGGCGTAGTTTTTCCGGACTCGCCCATCGAAGGATAAGGGACGGCGGATCCGCCTTCCCCTTCATAGCCTTTTATCTCATAATAAGCAATACCGCCCGGCGCTGTTTCTGCTATTTTTATATAGAATTCAGTAGTTACCGCTTTATCTCTTTCGTTATTTTCGTCATTCAAAGTAACTTTTATTTCTTTCTTTTCATCAGCGTCGATATTATCAAAATCCTCAATCGTGTACATATCCGGCGTTAAAACTATAATGTTACCGTCGTTCAGAAATCCCATTATCTCAAGACCGTAAGCGGCTTCCCAGCCGTCTGTTTCCCACGCCGTATCATTTTCATCGGGGGACCATAACGCGGGCTTTTCGCAGTTGACAAAAAACACGTTAGGCCACGGGTAGGTCTTAACAGCAATGCTTTCAATAACGGCAGGCTGCTCCTCGGCTTTCGTAATCTGCTCAATTATGGGTTTATTCCAAATATCGCACTGCGACAAAGAGATAAAATAAAGCGCTAAAATAAACTGTAACCTTTTCATAACCGCCACCTCCTTTTATGAAACGTTGCGTACCATAAATGTAACATATTTTACTTAATTGCGGCAATTAAAGTCCCGATATGGAACAAGGCGTTGATTTTAACTGCCGCCGCTCGCAAATCAGAAAGCGCGTTGAGCCGCGTAAGGGATAGAAGCGGAATTTGGCCGCTTTAGCGGCCAAATTGGAGCGGATAGCCCGGTTTCCAGCGCGAAGCGCTGGAAATACGCCCGAATTTTGCTTGTTCAGAATTTAATTATATTCTCCCGTTAGTCAAGGGCTTTTTCAAAGTAAAAGCGGGACAGGAAAGCGGCTGGCGGGCGCTTGTAGATTTGCGGTTATAATTGCTATAATGTATAGAGTAAGTTTATGGTAATAGCGATTGACGGGCCTGCCGGGTCGGGGAAAAGCACTATAGCGGAAATGCTGGCTCAAAACTTGGAACTTGACGGCGGCGGTCGTTTTATTTACATTAATTCCGGCAATCTGTACCGGGCGCTTACGCTTGCGTGTTTAAAGGACGGCGTTGACATTCAAAACGAAGAGGCCGTTGTAAGTTTAGCGCAAAGTGTAAACCTTGATTATAAAAACGGGGCCGTGTTTTTGAACGGCAAGAATGTGGACGCGCTGTTGCGCAGCGATGAAATAGACAATGCGGTATCACGGGTTTCGGCAAATGTACCGGTTCGCCGTATCGTTAATGATATAATAAGACGTATTGCAAAAAATAATAACGTTGTGGTAGAAGGCAGGGATATGACGACGGTCGTTTTTCCGGATGCGCGGGCGCGTTTCTACCTCGATGCTTCGGCGGACGCGCGGGCGCGCAGGCGCTTTGATCAAGGAGTTTCAGAACTTAACATAGAAAAAATAAGAAGTTCAATAGAGGAACGGGACCGTCTGGACAGGGATAAACCGGAAGGCAGCCTAAAAATCGCGGACGGCGTTACATATATTGATACTTCCTACTTGACGATAAAGCAAGTTTATGAGAAATTAGAACAGATAATACGGTTAAAAGGATGAACCATGGGTCAGATGGAAGTGGAAATGGAAGCAAAAAACGGGATAGACCCCGCAAATCCCGGTAAAAGCTCCCAAACACAAATGCAGCAAGAATACGAAGCGTATCTAAAAGCGCTTGAGCAGTTGGAAGAAGGTCAGCTTGTTACCGGCACGGTTATGCAGGTTACCGCTGACCAAGTCTTTGTTGACGTAAACTACAAATCAGAAGGGAAGATTCCCATCGGTGAATTTGCGGAAGTTCCCAAAATCGGTGATTCCGTTTCGGTTATTCTCGAAAAAAAAGAGAATAAATACGGGGAAGTAGTCGTTTCCAAGCAAAAAGCGGACGCAAAGCTTGCTTGGAAAGATATAAAACAGGCGTTTAACGAACATTTGCCTGTTAAATGCGTCATTGAAAAAACGGTTAAGGGCGGTTACGATGTCCGTCTGGCCGGTGATGTTCACGCATTCCTGCCTATAAGTCAGGCCGATGTAAAACATATCGAAAAACCTGAAAGCATTGTAGGTAAAACTATAGACGTTTATATTGAGCGGCTCTATTCAGAGGGAAAATTAAACATCATAGTCAATCGCAGAAAGTTGCTCGAAGAAACCGTAGAAAGTAAACGGGCGGAATTTTTCGCGTCTGTTCCTGTCGGCAGCGAAATTGACGGTGTTGTAAAATCCTTTACGTCTTTCGGAGCGTTTGTCGATTTAGGCGGTTTTGACGGCCTTTTACATATTCACGACATGAGCTGGGGTCATGTAATACGCCCAAAAGACTTTGTAAAACGCGGTCAAAAAATCAAAGTAAAAATCATCAGAATGGACCCGGAAGAAAAGCGTATAAATCTTTCGCTGAAGCATTTTACAGATGACCCGTGGGTGCATTTTGAAGATAAATACCATGTGAACGACGTGGTTAAAGGAAAAGTTACCAAACTTACAGATTTCGGCGCTTTCATCGAAATAGAAGAAGGCATTGAAGGTCTTGCCCACATATCTGAATTTTCATGGATAAAAAAAGTACAAAAACCGAGTGATGTTGTGTCGCTAGGCGATGAAGTTGAGTGCATGATACTGGGCTACGACTTGCAGGCCGGGCGCGTTTCACTGGGACTTAAACAGGTTAAATCTAACCCGTGGGCAAATTTGGCGGAACGTTACCCGCACGGAACGCGCCTTAAACGGAAAGTGGTAAAAATTACCAATGCCGGAGCTTTCATAGAATTGGAAGAAGGTATAGACGGTTTCCTGCACAGCGATGATATTTCATGGACAAAGAAAATTAAGCATCCAAGTTCCGAACTTAAATTGGGAGAAGAAGTAGAATTTATCGTATTGGAATCGGACGCTAAAAGTAGAAACGTCCGTCTTGGCATAAAGCAGTTAAGTGAAGACCCTTGGCGCAGTTTTGCTTCGGCCTACAAGACGGGAGACGCCATAGAAGGTGAAGTTAGCTCCATCACTGATTTTGGTTTGTTTGTCAGAATTCCGGGCGGTATTGAAGGTCTAATACATAAAACAAATCTTACGGAAAAAAAAGAAGACGATGCGGACGAAGCGCTTAAGGCTTACAAACCGGGTGATAAAGTAACCGCGGTTCTTATAGAGCTACAACCGGAAAAGCGAAAAGCGGCTTTTTCTGTAAGGGACTATAAGAAAAAGGCTCAGCGGGACGAGATTTCCCGTTACATGGCCGCTGAAGAATCCGGAGATTCAACTTTTACACTCGGCGATATGCTTAAATCACGGAAATCGTAGCGGTGGTACGGGTAGGCGCGCGTATTTGAATGTTGGCGTATGTCGATCCTGATAAATTTCGGACTTTAATAGAGATTGGAGCGCTGATTAATTCGGATTATTCCGATATTCACGAGCTTTTAACCGGAATTGTCGAATCGGCGGGCAGGCTTTGTAGCGCTTCTTCCGCCTGCCTTCTTCTCTTTGATGAAAAACGTGAACGCTTATTTTTTGAGGTTCTTGTAGGCTTTTCGGAGCGCGTAAGCCTAGAGCATCAAAGTATTGAAATTGGTGAAGGTGTCGCGGGCTGGGCGGCTCGTAATAATAAATCAATCATCATAAATGATACGGATAATTCGGAACGCCGTCTTTCAGCCGTTCTTGAACAAAGCGGTTTTCCGGTAAAGGCTATTATTGCCGTTCCTATGCTGGCAAAAGACCGTTGTATCGGCGTACTTGAAGTCATCAATAAACAAAACTCCGCTCAATTTTCCGGTGAAGACCTTGAATGGCTGGAAATTTTTGCGAATCAGGCTGCTTTAGCCCTGCAAAACGCAAAAAACTACGAAAAAATCAGAGAAGAAGCCGCCGTTTTGCAGGAACAACTAGAAACAGGCGGCGTTTTTCATACTTTAATAGCAAAAAGTCCGGTTATGCTGGAAAAGCTTGCCGTTATTGACCGGCTTGCTGCCACAGATGCCGCGGTGCTTATACTTGGTGAAAGCGGCTCGGGAAAAGAGCTTGCCGCAGAACAAATACATTTACGCAGTCCCCGAAAAACAGGACCGTTTGTAAGGGTAAACTGCGCGGCGCTGCCTTCCGGTCTTGCGGAAAGTGAACTGTTTGGCCATGTAAAAGGAGCGTTTACCGGCGCGGTAAGCAAGCGCATTGGACGCTTCGAGGCGGCAAACGGCGGCACCATTTTTCTTGACGAGGTAGGAGACTTGCCGCTTGATTTACAGGCAAAACTTCTCCGTGTAATCCAGCAAAAAACGTTTGAAAAAGTAGGTTCTACGATTCCGCAAACTGTGGATGTGCGCCTGCTTGCCGCGACTAATAAAAATATTGAAAAACTTGTCGCCGAAGAAAAATTCAGAAGCGATTTGTACTTTAGGCTCAACGTACTGCCTATATATATACCGCCGTTGCGTCAAAGGATAGAGGATATACCGGAACTTGCCCGGTTTTTTCTTGAAAACTGCGCGCGGGATATGAAAAAGTGCTTTGACGGTTTTTCGGACGACGCAATGCAGGCTCTGATAGCGCACTCTTGG
>JAITDS010000122.1 GCA_031282435.1 Spirochaetaceae bacterium | reverse complement strand
AACGCCAAATAAAAAATGGTAGTAGACCCCACAGTTAAATAATTTCCTTACAGAACGAACCACGTAAATAATTTCAACGCCTACAAGATACCTCGCGGCTTGCCGCGAGGTGGTTCATTGAATGATATTGCCATTGTCTATATGGATAATACAATTGCCTAATAATAGTGTTTTTTGTTTGTGAGTTTTTTGCCTCAATTAATACAATTTGATTTTTACCTTCATAACCGGCATCTACTTCTGTTTGTACACTCTCTACAATAATTTTCTGATTAAATCTTCCAGCCGTAAAATCAAATTTAGGCGTATATTGGGCTTGTTCGCCAACCTGATTGGTTGTCGCCCAAGTCCTTGCAAAATGCTGTGCATTTTGCATTTTTTAAGCGGAAGTTGTTCGAAAACTGAAATTTCCGAACAACTCTATTATTTTAAATGTTATCATATTGCTTTTTCATCGTTAAGAGGTTTTTTAGTAAAAAACGGCAAATCACCCGCGCCAGCAGCGATGAAATCCCGCGCGTTAAGCAGTGGCAGCGGCCTTCGGGAGGCAACGCCCTTTTCAAATCCAACGCATAAGGAAGAAAGCCGCTGGCCGGCTGGCGGGGGTGGGGGGTAGCGGAATACCGCGTAAGCCCGCTTGCGGGCGGCGCGGTATGGAGCGAGGGGGGCGCGTAACGGCAGGGGCGGTTTGCGCCGTTATGCCGGAAATAGCGCCCCCTTTTAATGTTCATGAATTACACTGATTCCGCAGACTTCGGGAGAGGATGCCCCTTGCTTGTTGAAGGCAAAGCAGTAAACCCGCTGGCAGGATGGTGGCTGGCTGGACAAAAGGCGGGGGATATGTAAACTTATAATGAAATGAAGCTCGGCACATTGCTTATACATAACGGCTATGACACGGATGCCGCCACAGGAGCGCTGGGAACCCCCGTATATCAGACCTCGACTTTTGACAGGGGGCCGGATTTTAGAAAAGATGAAACGCCGCCGCCCGCCGGACGCATGGAGTACGATTACTCCCGCTCCGGCAACCCCACAAGAAAAGCGCTGGAAACCGCCGCGGCCCTGTTGGAAGGCGGTTCGTCGGGCTATGCGTTTTCAAGCGGAATTGCGGCAATAGCCGCGGCTCTGGGAATATTTTCGGCAGGGGACCATATAATAACGGCGGAGGACATTTACGGCGGTTCGTACCGGTTATTGAACACATATTTCAAACGCTGGAAGCTGGAACATACCGCATTGAATGAAGTGAACCCCGATACAATACGCGCCGCCATAAGACCCAATACAAAAGCGGTATTCATTGAGACGCCATCAAACCCGCTGCTAAAAATCACGGACATACAAGCCTCTTGCGCGGCGGCGCGGGAAGCCGGCCTAATCTCAATTGTTGACAATACATTTATGACACCGCTTTTACAGCGCCCGCTGGAACAAGGCGCGGATATAGTAGTACATTCCGCGACCAAATTTTTAGGCGGACACAGCGACGTTCTGGCGGGCATAGTAGTAACAAAGACACGGGAACTAGGCGCGCGGATTTACGCCATGCAAAACGGACTAGGCGCGGTACTCGGCCCGTGGGACTGCTTCCTTGTCTCACGCGGAATTAAAACATTGAAAGTACGCATGGACGCTCAGCAAAAAACGGCGGCGCGGCTTGCGGAATTCTTTGCGCGGCACAAAAATGTTGATGCCGTATACTATCCGGCGCTGGCAGACCGCCTTCAAAAAGAAATTCACGAAAGACAGGCGGAAGGCCCCGGCGCGGTACTTTCGTTTAAGACAAAGACAGTAGAACAAGCGCGTAATTTTTTGGGCAGAACAAAACTTGCCGCCCCCGCGGTAAGTTTAGGCGGCGTAGAAACCATAGCCTCGTACCCCGTAAAGATGAGCCACGCGGCCATACCGGCGCCGGAACGGGAGCGGCTCGGCATAGCCGATTCGCTTATAAGAATTTCGGCGGGCTTGGAAGACGCTGACGACCTAATCGAAGATTTTGACGCGGCTTTAAGATAAACGCCCCCGCTCAGTTTGAGAATACAACGAGGAGAGAATATGAAAACGGAAACCATACTTGTACACGGGGAACAATCGTTTGACCCCGTTACCGGCGCGGTAAGCGTACCGATATACCAAAGCGCTACATTCAGACACCCCGCCCTAGGCCAGTCAACCGGTTACGACTATTCACGGGCGCTGAATCCTACACGCTCCTCGTTGGAGAAAGCCCTTGCCCTTGCGGAACACGGGAAGTACGGACTTGGATTTTCCAGCGGCATGGGCGCGGTATCGTGCTTAATAAAACTATTCAAACCCGCGGACCATATCATAGTTTCCGCCGACCTGTACGGCGGCACCTACCGCTTATTCAGCGAATACTACGAAAAGTACGGATTTTCATTTTCGTGGGTGGATACAAGCGATTTTGAGCAGGTCGAAAAAAACTTTACCCCACAAACGAAGGCGCTTTTTATAGAAACACCGTCAAACCCCATGATGAAAGTAAGCGACATTCGCCGGTGCGCGGACTTTATCCATTCAAAAAACGGATACCTCATTGTTGACAACACATTTTTAACACCATGGCTGCAAAATCCGCTTGATTTTGGCGCTGATTTTGTAATTCACAGCGGAACCAAGTACCTTGCGGGACATCACGACACACTTTCAGGCTTCATAATTCATTCCAACGAAGAGGCGGAAAAAACTTTGCGCGAGATTCAGATGAGCGAAGGCGCGACGCTTGCCCCGTTTGACGCATGGCTGACACTGCGCGGACTAAAGACGCTTGCCCTTAGAATGGAAAAATCCAGCCGCAACGCGGGGCAAATCGCGTACTGGCTGCGTAAAAACCCGGCGGTAGAAAAAGTTTTTTGGATAGGCTTTCCCGATCATCCGCAGTATGAACTGTCGCGCCGCCAGTCACGCGGCTTTGGCGGCATGATTTCTTTTTATGTAAAGGATGCGTCCATTGTTCCGCTTATACTAAAAAAAGTGTCGCTGATATTGTTCGCCGAAAGTTTAGGCGGCACAGATACGCTTATCACATATCCCGTTGTCCAAACCCACAGCGCCATACCGGAAGCGATGCGCCTTGCCGCGGGCGTGAACGACAGATTACTGCGCCTTGCCGTAGGCATAGAGGACGCGGGCGACCTTATCGCCGATCTTGAACAGGCTCTAAAAGTTTGAATGAACTTCGCGCCGCGAGCGAAGCAACGCCCCTAAAATGAACAATAGGCCGCCGTTTTGATTATATTGGGCGCATCCCCGCGCAAGCGCGGGGTCGGGCTATCCGCTCTTATGAAAACGCAAGCGTTTTCATACCGCTTCTATCCCTTGCGCGTTTTGGCTGAGCCAAGCCCGTGAAAATCCGGCGTAAAAGCCCCCCGCCTCTGTCTAAAACCTAGTATGAAAATGACGCGCCCCAGCCTAAGTACCAGACTTTGCCGGAAAAGCCATTTTTAATTTCTGAAAGTTTTAATGCGCCTATAAGATTAAAAGTTATTTTTAACGGAAGAACTGTAACAGGAACGATGGAAGAGACGAGGCTTAAACGGACTATTACCGAATGAATAAACCTGTCGTCTTCGAAGGTTTGTGAAAAAAGCGATTGACCGTCATCGTCATCCAAATATGCCCAACGGTAGCCTAAACTGGCGAACACCCGGTTAAAATATAAATGCGACAAATTTTTTTGTATTTCGAATGATGCCGGACTCAAGTCAAACTCTCCGCCCGCCAGCCATTTATGCGTATAGGTATATGACGGAGCGGCGTACTCATATACCGAAATACCGTCGAATGAGGAGGCGGGATAAAACTGTGAATGACCCAAATAGTTCATTCCATAGTTGTCATATACGCCATATAACAATATCTGAAAAGCGAAATCTTTTACGACAGGAATATCACGAAACGCGTAAACCGATTCAGCGGAAAGCTTAAAAACATTTTCAAAACGCGGATATCCTCCTTCAAGCAAAGGTTTTTTTACATAAAATTGATACCAAAAACCATTGCCAAAACGTTCCCACGAAGCAAGTATTAAGTTGGACAGCCGCAGTCCGCCCTGCGCGAAGTACGATTCCTGACGCAGAGGCCAATTATACGCCGTGTCTTCGCTGTCCTGATAATTATGAAAATACCATACGCCGGAAAACATTCCAAGAATAGTTAACGATGAACGCTCATTTCCTAAAGGTATACGGTACGATGCCTGAATACTTGTGGAGGTCTCCCTTACAGGCTCATTTTCATCATCTATTTTAACAGTATCGGAAAACGTAGTCGTTATTGGCAGCATAAAATTAAAATTCATCCACGTTATACTGACAGGGGCAATCTTATAGTAAAAATCGCCGCCGACGGCCAAAAAAATTAAATTTTGATCCATAGGGTCCGACAGGTAGGAAAAAATTCCCGCGCCGTCAAGACGTAAATTTTCAAAATTACCCTCCGCGCCAATAGAGCCGTCAGAAAAAATTGAATTAACTATAGGACTCACAAAAGGAAACGGCGCCCATAAATTAAAAGGATTAAAATATTTAACAGGGTTGTACGGTTTTCCGGATGTAAAATCCGCCGCTTTGTTGTATGCGTCATCCGTTATTATCCAATCGTTTTCCCACGAAATCATTTCAACAAGCACGCCGTTTGTTCTAAATTCTTGTCCGGTTTCAGGAAACGCTAAAATCTTATCCCAAAGTGAAAAAGAGGCGCTGTAATAAATACTATCTTCCGATGATACCGGATAGAAAACCCCTCCCGAAAAATCAATATCACTAAAATAAGCGTTTATACCGGCGGTATCGTCCTGTAGTCCGCTTATTGATACAGATGCAAGTTTATACATCCTGTCGTCATTATTATATGAAAAATAAATTCGGCCTTCCGAAAAACGCAGGCCGCGCATATACCGCCATATATCCGTATCGTCTGCAAGCCCGCTGTGGAGCGCGTATACGGCGCGTGTTTTGTAATTGAATAAAGAAAGCTCGCGTACGCCGGATTTTGCCGAAGTGAACGCTATCCAATTTTCGTCAATCGGTGAAGGATTCGAAAAAAGCAGCGTTTCGCTGCCCCGAAGCAGTGTCTCTTCATATTCGCCTGAATTGTATACAAGATTTGATATATGAGTATCGGATTTTAACGCGGCAACGCCGTCTCTAAAATAACGCGCGTTATACAGTCCCCTCCATTCGCGCCCCGTCCGAAATCCGTTTGAAGTATTATATTCAACAACAATAGCGCGGGAAAACTGCCCCGCGTTAGCGCCCAGCCTTTGATAAGTTGAAACAATTACGCGCGCCCCGTCCGCCGATACGTCAAGCGCGTAAGCGGCGTTATCTATTGACACTACAGCTTTTGTTTTTTTGGTTTTTGTATCGTACATGAAAACTTTTTCCGCAAGACTGTCAATAAAAAATATTTTGCCGGACGCGGCAGTCATGTCTTTTATAACGCTCTTTCCGCCGTAAATAATACTGCCTGTGTTTTCTTGTATATTATCAATAGCAAGGCTTTCCTTAAAATTATTCCAACACTCAAGGATTGAAATGCCGTATACTCTTTTAAATATATTATAAAACCCGGAGTTGTATACATCCGGCGATATATGAAAACGCCTGCCCATCTCGCGCCAAAGCTCGCCGTATTTTTCCATGCCGTATTCTTTTTGTATATATGAACTAAAAAGCCCCCCATAGTAATAATATGTATTTCCCAGCGGCGGCAAATCCCAAACTCCCTCCGCCTGAAACGGCGTTTTGAATTTATTTTCAATAATATCCTGCCGGAGTTTCTGTTTTATCAAAGGATCATTAGCCCTGCCCGTTCCGTCAAGACTTTCAAAGCTCACCGCCGCGCCTTCAATCATAAACCACGGGGCGGTAAGACCTGCCGGATAAACCCACCCGCCAAATATACCGTACAAAAATTCGTCTGTTTTACCGCGTGTAGAGCCGGTAACCGCGTGCGTCAATTCGTGAAAAAAAAGCGCTTCAAGCGAATTAGTAAAAACCGTCCATTCGATAGACGCGGGAGTATCAAAAATAACTATGTGCGGATACGGCACAGGATTCATGTACCCGTTGTGTTCATCCGTTTCCGGCGTTATTACGACAGGAACTCTCCGGTATAACGCAATTCCGGTAAGAGTGGACACTTCTTCATATAAAGCTTCGGCCCGCGCTGCCAGTTTGCGCGCCGTATTAACGGATTTCTCTGAGTATATAAATTCAAAATGTTCCGTTTGTAAAACACGTAGACTGGAAAACGGCTTAAAATTCTGAGCCGCGGCAGGGAATGCCAAGCAAAATGTCAAAATCAACAACAAAGTTTCTTTTAATCTCAATATATATTGCCTTTAATTCAGTCGTAAAATTTCTTGAAATAATATTGGACTTGTTCAATAAGCCGGTTGTTTATCGAACAAGTCTTTCAAGCGGAACTTGGCCAGACACTTGGCCTGCGGAAACTAAAGTTTCTGAACAACTATAATAGCATTTCAGTTTTTTAGGATTTTTTCATAACGAACTTCATAATAATCATAATTAGTACCGCAATGACTCCGCAGACAAAAAAAAGCCCCAACATTCCCTTCCACATAATATCAAGGGACGCAAGCACGTTTTTCAAAATGGTTTCGTTCATTTTAATCTCCTTAAATTACAGATAATTTACTATTAGGCTAAGGACTAAACCGCTTGCCGCTACAGACGCGATTTGCCCCGAAACGTTGGCGCTTACCGCGTGCATTAAAAATATGTTTGTAGGATCTTCTTTAAGAGCCAGCCGTTGAATTACCCGTGACGACATAGGAAAAGCGGAAATCCCGGCGGCACCTATCATGGGGTTTATTTTTTTCTTTAAAAATAAATTAATAAATTTTGTAAAGAAAACTCCGCCCACAGTATCAAGTATAAACGCGAATAATCCAAGCGCCAGTATTTTAATAGTGTCTAACGTAAGGAATTCGTCCGCTTTAAGCGTAAAAGCGATTGTTATGCCTAACAGCAGAGTTATCAAGTTGGAAAGATCTTTTTGCGCCGTTTCCGAAAGAGATTTTAACACCCCGCATTCACGTATAAGATTGCCGAACATTAAAAAACCTATCAGCGCGACCGCGGCGGGCGAGATAAAACCTACAATAATTGTTACGATAATAGGGAACATAATTTTTAACACACGGGGTATTTCCGCGCTTGCTACAATGTCCATTTTTATCATACGTTCTTTTTTGGTGGTGGTAAGTTTTATGGCAAAAGGCTGGATTATAGGCACCAAAGACATATACGAATACGCTGTTACCGCGATAGGTCCCAAATAGTTTGAATGAAGCACCTGCGAAACCAGTATGGTGGTAGGTCCGTCCGCGGCTCCGATAATGCCTATCGCCGCCGCGTCTTTTAGGTCAAATCCTAAAATACAGGAAAGAGTGATAGTAGCAAAAATCCCGAAATGCGCGGCGGCACCGAACAAAAAGTAAACGGGGCGGGTAAGCAACGGCGAAAAATCTATCATGGCTCCAATGCCTATGAAAAGCAGCAGGGGCATCACTTCGGACGCGCTTATCCCTTTTTCAAAAAGCCACTGTATTACCCCGTGTGTCTCGCCCACACCGGGCATAATCTGATTAAGCACGCCGCTTAACGGCAAATTTACCAGTATAGCCCCGAAACCCATAGGTAAAAGCAGCGCCGGTTCATATTCTTTCGCGACCGCCAAATAAATAAGCGCAAATCCGATACAAAACATTACGAGTTGTTTCCAACTTAGCGCAAGAAAACCGTCT
This sequence comes from Spirochaetaceae bacterium, assembly GCA_031282435.1. Lineage (GTDB taxonomy): Bacteria > Spirochaetota > Spirochaetia > Treponematales > Breznakiellaceae > JAIRMY01. The sequence continues at coordinate 9,014 of JAITDS010000122.1, read as the reverse complement.
AATAAAAATTCCATAATATTTCCTTAAAAAGTTATAATTAACGTGAAGTCCCCAAACAAATATCTATTATATTAAAATATAAAAATACTGCAATATAGGCATCCGTTCTTTCATGGGTTTCGATTTCAGGAAGATTAAAGTCCGGTATGATTTCAACAGGGTATTAGCGGCGCCTTTTTCATTTCGGGCGCCTTTTCACCTGCCTTAGTCAGGTGAAAACCGCGCTTTCCGCTCCAATTTGGCCGCTAAAGCGGCTGTGTCCGCCCGCGTTTGGCAAGCGGTTCCCGAAAACGCGCAAAAGAAAGCGCGCTTATACACATCATTTTTTTCAAGGCGCTTATCTTCGCCATTATAGCCTCGCCGGTAACGTTAGCCGGATGCCGTCCTGAGTTCGTATTACACAGCCCCATCCCCTGTTTCTTCACCGCTTTCTTCAGCGGCTTTACCCGCCGCCCGCTCGTCATGCGCTTCATCCTACTAACTCATGTTACGCGGGCTTGATATAAAATCCTGAAAGAATAGTATGGTTGAACAAGTCCGATTAACGAATCAAAAATAGAGTTGTTCGGAAACTTCAGTTTAAAAACGTAAAACGCGGGGCGTTTTGCAAAGACTTGGGCGAAAACCAGTCAGGTTGGCGAACAAGTCCAATAACGGATTAACATAAAAAATAAAGTAATGTAAAATAAAACAAAAGGAAAGAAAATGGATTTAACGACAACCATAATCGGAAGTATTTCCGTATTATCATTATTTGTGGGTTTACCCGCAATACTATTTACGTTTATACATAAAAACATAAAAGATAAGCGGGAAAAAGAAATTGAAAAATTAAAATATAAAAAGGAAATATTGGAATTAGAAATTGAAAAGGAAAATAAACATATAAAATTGCTGGAAGAAGAAAATAAAAAACTAGATAAAATAATTTATGAAAAATAATAATAGAGTTGTTCAAAAACTTCAGTTTTTACAAGCCAAGCATATGGCTTGACTAATTTCCGCTTAAAAACGCAAAATGCGGAGCATTTTGCAAAATGGTATAAATCCAAACCGCGCATGATGAGGTTTGTATGCGCTTCGCCGCGGTAGAAATATAAAATTAATGGAACAAGGCAGGCAATACGGAAAGCGCTTTATTCCGTTTTTACTCCGGCATAGGGAAGCGGACTACTACAATCCCGCTGCCACCGTTACCGCCGTCACTGTAATTCGCGCCAATAGCAGTACCGCCGCCTCCGCCGCCATTACCGGTGTTGTCCGCGCCGTTGGAGGGAGCGCTGCCATTACCACCTGCGGCGTAACTGTTTAGCGAACCTGTAATATCGCTGGTTTTACCCGCGCCGCCGCCCGCGCCGGTACCCGGTTTACTTGCGCCGCCACCGCCGCCGCCCTCATAAGAACCTTGCGCCGCGCCGTTGTTCGCTCCGTTTCCACCCTTACCGCTGTTTGCGCCGCCACCGCCGCCGCTGCCCGGAACGTTGTTTTCATTCGCATTTGTGAGACCGCGGCCATCCCCGCCGTTACCGGAATTATAACCGGCTCCGCCGCCTCCGCCGTAAGCTGTATATATACCAAACGCCGAATCGCCGCCGTCCTCACCATTATTCTGTCCGTCACCTTTTCCGGCGCCGCCTTTTCCAATTTTTACCGTATATACTTCATTTTCCAATAGCAAGTTGTTCTTTGTCAGAAAACCGCCCGCGCCTCCGCCGCCTCCGCCGTAACCCCCGCCGCCTCCGCCGCCAACTACAAGAATGCGCGTCTCAAAATCGGCGGGATTCACTCCCTCATTAAAACTAAAATTTTGCTCCGCGCCTTGCTTATAGGTAAATAAATGCGTTTCATAGTATTTTTCGCCTTCTTTTATGATGCTTATACCGCCACCGGAAGCCAAATACTGATGTGGAAATTCAGGCGCGTATACAAGATTCAGAATATAAATCTTGCTGTAATCAAAATTACCGGTTACACGCTTGCTTAACGTAATCTTTACCGGCATAGAAACTTCGGTCAACACAAAAGAACTGCCGGAAGGAAGCGGCTCGTCGCCATTACTTATATGCACGGAAATGCCGGTTTCTAACGGCCGCGCGTTGACGGTAACATTAGAATAAGGAGAGTTTACAGTTTGCGTATCCAAAACCGGCAGATTTTGCCGCCAAGCCGGGTCGCTCGGGCTTCCAAGCTCAATAGATTTGAGCGTAAGATCCGGCTCGTAACTTACAGTCAGCTTATATTCAGTTTTTTCCAGCCCCGATCCCGATGCGGGCTCTACCGTTATTTTATAATCACGCTCACCTTCAATCAGTTCAATTTGACCGGAAGCATTTTTGTTGCCGGCATCAGTAATAATTACTTCGGCGTTTGGATCTTCCGCTAACGCTACTATATAAAACTGAGGTTTATCGTCCGCCGCCAAAACGTTGGGAATATTAACTTTGTAGTTGTAGCGCCCGCTTAAAAGCTGAGGCGTAAGCGTGGAAACTCTGCTAACGCCAAGCACCGCAAGCTCATTACTGGGTTTAGGTGTTTGCGTAAACAGCGCGTATACCGTTACATCCCCGGCGGGCATATTGAATATCCATTTATTAGTGGAAACTTTACTCCATGAAACGGCGGTGTTTTTTTCGCCGTATGTAACAATTAAAGTGCTTAAATACCATGGGTACAGCGGCTCGCCGTCATCCGTCGCTCTATTTATTGCGGGAGGGTTTCCCGGCCCCTTCCAAGGAGAAGGAGGCGCCGGATAAGCCGCTACGCTTATTGTCTGGCCTTCGCTCCCGCCGGACTGGCTTAATTGAATATATCCGTTCTCTATTCCGGATGCCGTTATAATGCTGTAAGTGTCATTTGTATCATCATTGCCCAGTTTTATATCACCTTTAGCGGTTTCCGCACACGAAACAAGCGCTGCCGCGACGCTTAGAAGCGCGGCGGCAGCGTAAAAATATCTTGCTTTATCCATAGCGCTTTTCCTTCATCCTTTTTATAGGAACTCCAATATAATATTACTATACAAACACCGGCGCGTTTAGTCAATCTTGATACAATTTGCGAATAATAATATTATAAAAGTTTTAAATATTTTTCATATCTGAAACCGGAATTGCTCAGGAAAGCCGCCGGCCCGCCGTGCCGGGGGGTAGCGGAATACCGCCTAAGCCCGCTTGCGGGCGGCGCGGTATGGAGTGAGGGGGGCGCGTGTCGCAAGCGCGTACGCGCTTGCTTAGGGAGTTTCGGTCGCAGGGCTGCGCCCTGCTTTTGCGAAACTCCGGCAATTTTTAGTTTATAGTTTGCGCTTCAATATGGGGGCGTTGCGGGGGCCATGCCCCCGCAGAGGGGGGTAGCGTAATACCAAACGTTGGGAGGTATGGGCGCGCCGTAGGCGCGGGCATATCGACCGGAGTGCGGGGCTGTAGCTAGGGGGGAGACTCCCCCCGCTGAATACTTAAAACAAGTTTAGCACATTACCAAAATTAAATGCAGGAAAGCGGCTGGCCGCTAAATAGTGCTTGGGAATAGGTCGATAATGTATAAGAGGCGGACGCTTTTGCGCCGGCGTCCTTATGTTCGGCGGAAAAATTTAGTGAAAAAAAATCCTCGTTTTGATGATGTAAAGCGGATATGCGCGCTAGTTCTTTTTTTGATGCTTGCCCAGAGCAACAACTTTGGGCAGGATGATGTGCTGCCGGAAAGCGCCGCCGGGTTGGAGGAGGAAAAGACCTTGCGGGAAAACCTCCTTGACGTAGATGCCGCGCGGCAGGCTATAGCGGACGAAGCGCCGCCCGCCCTGTTTTCGATAGACCTTTTTGACAATGACGTTTCCTTGTTTTTATCCGGTTTTTGGAAAGGCTCTTTAACAGCAAAGTGGGGAATCGCGGCGGGGCCATTGGGAGTAGGCGTTGCCGAAAACGACTCGCCCCTTCTATTCACGCAGGAAGCCGACCTAAGTCTGGGACTTTGGATAAAAGAACGCTGGTTTGTGGAAGCGGCGTTTGAAGAAGATTATTCGATAAACACTTACCGCGCGGGTTACCAAGGGAAAACAGGGGAAGCCGTACAATACTTAGGGGTAGGCAACACCGGACTCGATTTTCCCGAGTTCCCGTACCTTGATTTGGGCGGCGATTCCGCCTCGTCTTTCGGATTATACGGGCGCTTTGGCGGCGGCCCTCTGCAAATTCACAGCCTGATACGCTGGGACGATGCCGTCCGTGAGGAACGCTCCTTCGTAGGCGGCAGGGAACGCAGTTATTCTTATCTTGAAGCGAACTCCGGCATCAGAGGAATATCGTTCACACTACCAGACGACAATATACCGTCCGCAATTATAGTATATTTTGAGGATAAAGACGGCGGCCTGATTGACGGGCGCGGCCAACGGTGGCGCGAGGCTAAACCAAGCGAATACGCGGTAAGCTCATCCTTCGGACTGGTAGAATTGCGAAAAAGTCCGGACACACGGGTCGCCGTCTCGTACGCGGGGAATTATACAAGCTCTATGGGCGATTACGCGGCGCCCGGAACATTTTTAGGGGATGTTCAAGCCGTGTTCAGCGAGGTAAACCTGAAAGAATACCCGCAACCCGGTCAAGAAGGCGGGGAAACTAAGCCCGCCGTAATACTAATAGCCGGAATATCCGCGCTTATAATCTACGAAAAAGGCACGTTTTCGCCGTTTGAAAACCGGAGCCGCTACGATTCGCCGAACAGCTACGCGGAAAACGCCGCGCTGGTCGATTCGTCCGATGATGAACGGGTGGCCGGTTTCGACGTAAACCCGCTGTCCGAAACCGCGTTTTACAACGATTTACCTCTGTACGTCTCGGAAGAAACAGGTGAACGCATCATCGAAGATCGCCGTATTTACGAACTAAGCCGCAACGATACAAGAACAGATTTAAGAAACCCGCTGGCTCGCTGGCCTTTGGCTCTGGATTTGAACGGCAAGCCTTGGAACTATCAAGTTTACCTTTTTGGCGGCGAGTCCTACACCGCCGATGTAAGGCTTCGCTTTACAAATTACGGCGCGTCTTCGGACTATAATATTGGAAAAGACGTGGTACCCGGCTCCGTGAAAGTAACACGGTCAGGCTTGGACGACCCGAATTTTTCGTTTGACGCGTCTTCCGGCTCGGTACGACTGCAAACACCGGCGGGTTTTAACGAAATTATACGCATAAGCTACCTAAAACGCTCCAGCGAGCGGCGAAACGGCAGTCTTGCGATAGGGCTGGGCGCGGTTTACAGCGAGAGCGAACACTTTAACGCTAAAGGCGCGTTAGGTTTTCGCTGGAACATGGCGGCGGATTCATTTTCAGAAGAAGGGGCTTCCAGCCCCGGCACAATCGGTTTCGGCGGAATGGCCGCGTGGAACTACGAAAATCTTAAGGCGGACGTAAAACTAGGATTTGGCTTTACACAGCCGGATACCACAGGGCTTTACCGCGCCGCCGGCATGGAAGGCAACGAACAAATATTGCCGCTCTCCGAAACGGCTTCTTTCATTTCTAACGCGCCGAAAGACAATCCCCCGCTTATAAACGCCCTCACTGCGGCGAGCCGCGCCGCGCTTGTTTACCGCAATTACAGAAATACGGACGCTTTAGGCGGCGTTACGCTGATGAATATTGACTGGGACGGCGCGAAAGAGGTGAGCGGCAAAGACGGCCCGTATTCAGCCCGCGACCCGGCATTAGGCGGCGAAATCTTGGCGGCTGAATTCACGCTGGCGGGAGATAAGAACTGGACGGGCTTTCAATCCCCGCTGGGGGACGGCGGCGTTTTGCAGGAGGCGCGTACCATCGAAGTTCCGTTCCGGTTTTACAATTTTAGCGGCGACATGAATTCGCTGCGGGTTGTCATACAATTCGGCGACTTAGCGGCGAAAGATTCCGCGGGGTATGAGAATCCGTCATTGATACTTGAACGGCAGTTATACCCGCCCGTTTTACAGGGCGCTGTTTTTGACGAATTGCCGCATATCTTGAAAATAGAGCTTAGCGATGCCGACAGGCGCAGGCTGGGAAACGCGAAATATTTAAGAATCATTGCCGTCAATGACGGTACGGCGGAAATTTCCGGCAGGGTGCTGCTTGCCCCGCCCATAATCAGAGGGGCTAAATTCGCGCCGCTTACGGTGGAAGGCGGCGAAGTAAAAAGCAATCCCGATGAAGGCGTTTCGACGATTGAGATGATGGATGAAAGTCTTCGCGCCCGCTACCCCGATTTGATAGACCGCCTGCATCCCGAAGGAGCGCGGCAGCGTGTGCTTTTCGTTTCATGGCAGGACATTCCGCAGGGGCGCAGCGAGGTGGGCGCGGGCGGCAGAGTGGGCAGTATTCCTTTTTCAAACTACAAGACACTGGCTTTTTTTGTAAAAGGGCCTTTCAGCTACGGCGGGAATCCCAGTTTTGATTTTATCGTGGCCCGCGGACGCTCATCATTGGGAAAAAATTCAGAAACCGCGGTCAAAGTAAGCATCCCCGTGAGGGAACTTAACCGTTTAAGCGGCGGTTCGTGGGTTTCGGTTGAGCTTCGTTACGACGGCGGCAAAAACGAGGTATACGTTGGCGGCCATAAAATCGACGGTTCTTTTTACTATAACCCGCAGGCGCTTCGAAAAAATGAGACGGGGGGGGACGCGGCTTCCGGCGCTGATTCCGCGTACATAATGGCCTTTCTGAACGGCGCGGACGGCGGCGTACCGGAAGGCGGCAGTTTTGGTCTGGACGAAATCATACTGCTGGACGGCGCCTCGGCGTATTCCATAAATTCCGGCGGCTCGTTTAACTGGAGTTCCAACGAAGCCATAGTCAGAGCGGGCGGCGTAAACGTGCTGGAAGCCCCCGCTTTCGCGACTACTGTGGAAAGCGGGGCTAGGGGCGACCCTTGGAACGAGGATTCGGAGGCTTTTTTTGCGGCGGTAAACCGTTCACGGGCAAGCATACGGTTTTTGGGAATAGATATAGAAGGGAATGCGGCGTTTTCGGCGGGTACGGGACAGGTTTGGTGGAACGCGGGGCATAAAATTTCACGTTCGCTAGGGCCGCTGCGTCTTGCGGAAGCCTTTTTTGTTGACCCTTACGGAGAATCATGGGATCATGAAGCAGAAATTTCTCTTTCCGGTAATTTTTCTTCGTCATTTAACGCGAGAACTTATTTTGATAACGGCGGAAAAAACAGGACTTGGCGGGCAGGTTTGGGAATGTCGTCGATTGCGGCCTCTCCTGTAAGTTTTCTGATAAATACTGAATGGCGCTGGGCGAATACAGAAGATTCCGAGGTTGACGGCAATTACGGGCAGATTTGGGGGGAAACTTGGCAAAACCTTATTCCTGATGACGGGTCGGCGGCTGACAGCCGGCGTTTGGGGGCGCGTTTTGAAACTTCGGCAAACGTAAAACCTATTGGTTTTTATCTTTCCGTTAATGCCGGCAGTTACGCAAATAAATCCGTAAACAACACTGAATCCTCCGCGTCCGCGTCTCTAGGTTTTCCGTTCAGTGTGGGCAGTTTTACAGGTTCGTTCCGCATAGAACGCGATTACCGGCGTTTTCTTTTTTACAGCGGCCTCAATGCCGGAGACGACATGGAAAAATTCGCCGAAACCTTTTCCGAATCCGCCGCTGTATACGGAGACATTCCGTTTTACAGTTTATTCGACCCGGAGCTTGGTTCTAAATTGACTGAAAGTTTAAGCGGTTCGGCTTCCGCGGATTTTATACAGTACGCTCATTTTAACGACAAATACCAGCTTTTTTTGCAGCTTCCCGAAACATACGCTCTTGCTTCGCTTTTTACGCCGCGCAGTTTCGAGGCGCATATAAACCGCGGTTTAACTCAAAGGTTCGACACTCAGACCGATGTGCTAGGCACGGGCGGCAGCCTCCGTTTTTCGGCAATCAATATGTTCGGGGCTTTTGGGGCAAAACCTTTATTCAAAATTTACGAAAATGATGAATTTAACACGTCTCTTGGGGCGGCGGTGGCGTTTCCAAAGGGTGAAGATGCTTCTTGGCGTATAAATATGGGTCAGGTATTCATTTTTTATGGTTTCAAAGGGGCGCAGCTTCAATTTGAAGATGCCGTTACACTGCTTTCGGACGGCTGGCTTGGTATATTCAAGCTGGATTGGATAAGTCCGGCTGAAAAATCTTTGCTGGGTATGCTGTACAACTGGTTCTTCTCAACGTTTAGCCAGCAGACGGCGTGGCCGGCCTTTCGAGAGCTTGCACTTGCCAATATTGAGCGTATCCGTCAAGAAACCGTGGAGTTCAGTGTTGACGAGACCGGAGATTACGGCGTTTTTACTTTTTCCGCCCAGCATAAATCCATTATTCGCATACTTGGCCGGCTCAACCTTGATGTCTTCGCGAGGCTCGGTATTTCACGCGATGATTTAACGGAAATAACCAATTTCATAGGCACAGTCGGAACAAGTCTGAACATCAGCTACTAGGCGGCCAGCCGGCCACCAGTGGCTGTCCTGCCCTGCGTTGGGTGTGGGAGGGTCGCTTGGCATACGCGGCTGTAAGTCGTCTTCACTATGTTTTTTTAAATTTGGGCGCATTCCCGGCGCTTCGCGCCGGGAACCGGGCTATCCGCTCTAATTAAACGGGACGGCGCGCCGTCCCGTTTAATTCCGCTCCTATCCCTTGCGTCTATGATAAAAGTCAGGCAGTTATTTTCAACATTTCATGCCTCTTTTGTTTTTCTAAAAAACTCTGGTACTGCCTCATCTTCATCTCATGTTTTTCCGCCTCCCTCCCGTAATGATATTCCTGTTTTTTTAGCATTTGAAAAATTTCCGCAAACACACGCCGTCTTAAACCGGTTCGTACAAGCCCGGCTCTTTTATACCTCGTCAGTCGCTGATACCACCTGCGCAGCTTGAGACTGCAGTCAAGAATATGATTGAGCGATTGTGTCAACAAGGTTGCCGAGAGCTTCCTCCCTTTTTTATTCGCAGTGGGGTCTAATACCCCGCCCTTTAGGGCGGTTCGAGTTGG
>JAITDS010000082.1 GCA_031282435.1 Spirochaetaceae bacterium | reverse complement strand
AAACCGGAAAACTCCAAGAAAAGAATACCCGAAAAAACCGCATTTCCACCACAATCACAAATCAAACTGTTGATTTGGGGGTAGGGGCAGCACTTTTCGGCTTAACTTGTTGACAGTGGTATTCCGCCACCCCCTCTGCGGGGGACACCCCCGCAACGCCCCCGCACCTTTGCCGGACAATTTTTGCGAGCTTTTCCCAATAATGTTTCCATGCCTAATGGAGTATAAAACCTTGAATTTTCCAGAAACCGGAACCGCCGGCCGGAACTTATAAGTTACACAAACCGGTTGTAGCTGGCGATGGGAAAAATAGAAAGAAGCAACAATGTCCGGTGGCGGGCGAAAGGCGTGAAGTTCTTGGTAAAGAGTACGCTAAGGTATAGTGATTAAACGAATTATAGCGAAAAGGAACAGGCAAACAACATTTTTTGCCCGCCACCCAATGTTTTTTACAAGGCAAATGTGCCTAAAAACACGAAAAAAAACAATTCTTGACGCAACGTAAATTCGGGGTATATGATTGTATACAAAATCTTAAAACTACGAGGCCATGAATGGCAAAGAAGTGCACATTTAAGCGAGGCGTTCACATCCCTGAAAGGAAAGAACGCACAACCGGGAAACCTGCTGAGCTTGTTCCAACTCCAAAACAAGTGGTAATTCCCGTCAATCAGCATTTAGGAGCGCCCAACAAAGCTATTGTAGCGGTTGGCGACGCGGTAAAAAGGGGGCAGGTAATCGCCGACGCGGCTTCTCCCGGCCCTATGACGGTTCCGGTACATGCGTCAATTGCCGGTATAGTAAAGAAAATCGAAGTACGGACACAATCCAACAACACGGAAGGTCCTTGCATTATTATCGAGGAAGACCCTTCTGTCTCCGGCGATGTTTTCATGGAGCCGCTGGATCCGTTTTCCTGTTCCAAAGAGGAGGCTCTTAAACGGATAAGGGATGCCGGCATAGTCGGCATGGGAGGCGCGGGCTTCCCTGCTCACGTAAAACTGAACCCTCCCCCCGGCTCCAAAATAGACTACATTATCGCGGACGGCGCGGAGTGTGAAGGCTATCTTACCACAGACGAGGCGGCCATAAGCGCAAAAATCGACGTGATAATCAAAGGCATCGCTATTTTGATGCATATAACCGGCGTTAAAGACGCCCTCTTTGGCATGGAGGACAACAAGGAATTCCTTGTACCCAAAGTTGAAAAGGCTATCACGGACGGCGCTTACCCCGGCAATATAAGCGTAAGACTTTGTAAAACGCTGTATCCGCAGGGCGGCGAAAAACTGCTTATAACCGCCCTCACCGGCAGGGAAGTTCCCTCCGGCGCTCTTCCGTCGGCGGCGGGTTGTATTGTACAAAACGTAGGAAGTCTGCTTGCCATAGGCGAGGCGTTCACTATAGGCCGCCCTCTTATTAAACGCGGCCTTACAGTATCCGGCGGGGCCTGCGGACATCCGCGCAATATAGTAGCGCCTATCGGAACTATACTGGCTGACCTTCCGCCGGAATATTTTGACATACAGTACGACAAACTCGCAAAGATAATTTTCGGCGGCCCGATGATGGGAACGTCGGTTCCACACGCCAGAATTCCGGTGCAAAAAAACACGTCCGGCGTAAACTTCCTCACACTGGAAGAAACATATATTGATGAGGAGCAGTACTGTATACGTTGCGGGCGCTGCATTTCCAACTGTAGTATGCGTCTGTTCCCCGTTTTGATGAATAACGCGCTGGAAGCAAGCGCTTTTGAAGAAGCGCAGTCGTTAGGGATTATGGACTGTATCGAATGTGGAGCTTGTACCCTTTGTTGCCCTGCCCGCATCCGGCTTACTCAGCGTTTCCGCGTTGGCAAATTCAATCTGCGAAACTATTTGGCTTCAAAGGCCGCCCATGAAAAAGCTAAAGCCGAGGCGGCGAAGGCGTTAGGAGAAAAAAATGGCTGAAAAAGAGAATCAAACAGAAAAACTCCTGTACTTACAATCGAGTCCCCACATCGCGCGGGCGGACGACGTTCCAAAAATAATGAGCCGCGTCATAATATCGCTGTTGCCGGTTACGGTCTGGGGTATTGTCATATTTGGCATAAGCGCGCTCATGAATATTGCGGTCTCTGTCGCGGCGGCCATAGTAGGCGAATCTTTGTTCCGGCGAATTACCGGCAAGGATATCCGTATCAGAGACTATTCGGCAGTTGTAACCGGCCTCTTGTTGGCGCTGGTTATACCTCCCTCAACCCCAATTTGGATGACGGCTCTCGGCTCTCTGTTCGCAATCATCGTTGTAAAAGAATTTTTCGGCGGACTGGGCGCAAACGTGTTTAACCCGGCGCTTGGGGGACGCGCCTTCATGTTGATGAGTTTCCCCGCCGCGATGACCACATGGCTCAAACCAACAGGTATAGGCACTCCATATTACCAGTTTAACGGGGAAAACATAGTTGACGGCGCGACAACGGCAACGCCTCTTGGCATACTAAAAGTATCCGGCGGCGGATTTGGCGCTGTGGAATCCAGCCTTGACGTTTCGTCTTACGGCGAAATGTTAAAAGAGCTGTTTCTGGGCAACCGCGCGGGCAGCATAGGCGAAACGTCAATACTATTGATACTTGCCGGCGGTATATTCCTGCTTATTACTAAAACAATAGACTGGCGCGCACCCTTAGCGCTGATTGTAACAAGTTTTATCGCGTCATGGGCGCTGGGCATGGATCCGGTTTTTGCCGTGTTAAGCGGCGGCATAGTTTTCGGCGCGGTGTTTATGGCTACGGACTATACAAGCGCTCCGGTAAGCGAGTACGGCAAGCTGATATTCGGCGTAGGCGCGGGACTGATTGCCGTGCTGATACGGAAGTTCGGCAGCTATCCCGAAGGAGCGTCATACGGAATCCTCATTATGAACATGGCTACTCCGTTTTTGAACAATTTGCTTCATAAAAAATACGGATATGTCGCGCCTGTTAAGGGGGTAAAAAAATGAAAGACACAATAAAAATGATTGCGGCGCTTGTTCTTTTTGCGGCGGTAGCCTGCGCGGGTCTGGCCTTTGTTTATGAATCGACTTCAAAAACAATAGCGGAACGTAAAGAAAAGGATTTGGATGACGCGCTTAGAAACCTTTTTCCCCAAGGAGATGAATTTTCCCTAGTAAGCGGCGGTTTAAGTTCCACGGATCCCAAAGTAACAATCAGCGATTCTTACTCGGTTAAAAGCGGCGGCCAGATTATAGGAACGGCGGTAACGGCTTCGAGCGGCGGCTTTCAGGGTGATATTACCGTTCTTGTGGGCGTTGACGCTTCAGGGACTATTTCCGGCATAAAGATTTTACAAATATCGGACACGCCCGGTCTCGGCGCTAACGCGGCTAAGGACAATTATTACGTAAACAAACTTAAGAAAATCACGTTTTACGGACAATTTACCGGCATGAAAGCCGATGAAAACATCGCGGTCAAGAAAGACGGCGGCATTGTTGACGCTATAACAGCCTCAACCATCACAAGCCGCGCCGTTTCTCTAATTGTTAAGAACGCGGCGCGGGCCGGAGTCGAATGGATTGCCGCCAATGGAGGTGGAAATTGAAAAAAATATGGCAAATTTTCGTCAACGGACTCGTAAATGAGAATCCGCTGTTTATCCTAATGATAGGTTTATGTTCCGCGATTGCGGTAACAACCAGTGTGGTCAACGGTATCGGCATGGGGCTTTCGATGACTTTCGTGCTTGTAATGTCGGAGATTGTTATCAGTATTTTCAAAAAACTGATACCCCCTTCAGTCAGAATGCCAATATTTATCATAGTAATAGCGGCTTTTACCACGATAATTGACTATGTTCTGCAAGCTTATTTTCCGGCGCTTTCAAAGGCTATGGGTGTTTTTATACCGTTGATTGTGGTGAACTGCATCATAATGGGGCGCGTCGAGGCGTTTTCGTCAAAACAGCCGGTAATATATTCAGTAGTTGACGGGTTCGGCATGGGGCTTGGATATACTTGGGTGCTTGCCGGCATAGCGCTGGTGCGCGAACTTTTGGGCAACGGCTCGATATTGGATATTCCGGTTTTAGGCATGAACTATCAGCCTATTCTATTTTTTACACTGCCGGCGGGAGGCTTTTTTGTATTCAGCATTTTCGTAAGCCTTGGTTTATTTATAAAGCAGCGTAATAGTAAAACTCCTGTTGACAGGAACAAATTGGGGTGCTGTTAAATGAGTTTATTCAATATTTTTATAAAAGCGGCTTTAATTGACAATATTGTATTGATGGGCTTTCTTGCCCTTTGCTCGTTTGTCGGCATGACAAATGATGAAGAAAAAGCGTTCGGCATGAGCGTGGCGGTAACATTTGTTACGGTAATGGCGAATTTGGTTGCGTGGCCAATATATATATATATATTAAAGCCGCTTAATCTGACTTTTTTATCAATTTTAGCGTTTATTCTGGTAATAGCGTCTTTGGTTCAGCTTGTGGAATTCTTTTTAAGAAAGAAAATACCGCCGTTGTACAACGCCATGGGCATTTACCTGCCGTTGATAACGACAAACTGCGCGGTGTTGGCGGTTACGCTTAATTCAATTCAATGGGGATATACCTATATAGAAGCGATTGTCTATGCTGTCGGCGTTTCAGTAGGTTATATGTTGGCGATGATTCTTCTTGCCGGACTCCGCAGACGTATTCGTAACAGCCCGATTCCGAATTTCCTAAAAGGGACACCTATACTTTTTGTAGCAACGGCGTTGATGTCTATGGTGTTCATGGGATTTTCCGGTTTGGTAAAATAAAGTGAGGATTTTATGAATATAGTTTTAGTAACGATTATTTTTGCGGCGGCGCTTGCCTTTATTTTGAGTGTTCTGCTGGCTATTTTTAGAAAAGTTTTTAACGTTAAAACGGACGTACTGGTCAGCCTTATCCGCGACACTTTGCCGGGCGCTAACTGCGGCGCCTGCGGTTTTCCGGGCTGCGACGGCTTTGCCACGGCGGTCGCCGATCACGAGGCGGCTCCTGACAAATGTACTGTATCAAGCGCCGAAGAAACAAAAAAACGCGCCGAACTTGTGGGCGGCAAAGCCGACATAAAACCCGTTGTAGCTGTTGTGGCTTGCCGTGGCACAAAAGAAACGGCTTTACCAAAAGGTATATATACGGGGCTTGAAACCTGCCGGGGCGCAAAAATTGGTTCCGGCGGCACAAAGTTATGCGCGTGGGGTTGTATGGGATTCGGCGATTGTGTCAATGCTTGTAAGTTTGGAGCTTTGAGCATGGGCGCCGATGGTATTCCGGTTGTGGATTTCAGTAAATGTAAAGGCTGCAAGGTATGCGCCGGCGAGTGTCCGCAAGGCATTATCCGGCTTATTCCCAAAGAAGAAAAGGGCGCGTTTGCTTTCTGTAATAATCGCAACACGATAAAAGCCATGGTTAAAAAAACTTGTAAAGCAGGTTGTATTAAGTGCGGCGCTTGTGCTAAAAAATGCCCGTCGCAGGCAATCACTATTGAAAACGGAATCCCAAACATTGACTATAGTAAGTGTAATTCTTGCGGAACTTGTGTAGAAGCTTGTCCTCAGAAATCTTTACTGTTAATTGAAAAAAGTCCGGGATTTTGCGCCTAGCTTAAGCGGAAACCGGATGGCCAATGGACTTGACCATCCGGTTTAATTTATCGAACTTGTTCAGAAACCTCGTTGGCTTGCAAAGCTTGAAGTTTCCGAACAACCCTATTAAAAATAAATTTTATTATTCATTTCTAACTTTTTTGTAAAACTTTTATAGTCGTCATAGTCTTTTTTAAGACACTCGTTGCTGAATTGTTGCATCTCTTCTTCCGTCATCGCCCCCGCTTCATAGCGGGCTTTTGCGTCTTTATAAATTATTCCAAGGATTTCACTTTTATATTTTTCTTTCATAAAGCTTCTCCTTAAAAATTTGTTTGCAGGCACGGCTACCCCGCGCCGCAAAATTTTTGAGCGCAAACTTATCTGTAGCAAAAAGCGCCTCCCCTATCGCTTAGAGGATTTTTTTCTTCCGTCTATATAATAATAATCATGTTTAAGCCAGTTTTATAAAAAAAATCCCTCCCGTTTATGGGAGGGATTAAATGAAACTAAAACCGTTGTTTTTTAATGCTTGCCTTGGCCGGCGTAATGGATGTGCCAGTATTCATGTTCAGCGTGTTCATTGCCCATAAGCTTTTCCCACTCTTTCATTACCGGATTCTCTTCAACGCTTGTGTATGTGTACTCCTTATCCGCAAGATACAGACCCTTGGCGCGTTCATCTTTCACATTCCAGTTCGCGGGAGGCTGACCGCCGCCGCCGATACATCCGCCCGGACAGGCCATTACTTCCACAAAATCAAAATGTTCGCCGTTTTTAACCCGTTGAATAATTTCGGCGGCATTGGAAAGACCGGATACCACCGCCACTTTTAGCGTAATATCCCCCAACTTTATGTCGGCAGTCTTTATTCCATCCACCATAGAGCCGGATTTAGCGTCAGGATGCGGAAGGCCGCGTATGCCTGATTCGGCTATCGCAAGATAGTTCTCCGGCGTATTGAGTTTTAACACGTAAAGCGCGTAACGAAGCGCCGCTTCCATAACGCCGCCGGAAACGCCGAATATGACCGCCGCCCCCGTTGTATTACCCCACTTGCCTTCTATCGCTTCAGGCTCAATATTAGCGTAGTCTATGCCCGCTTCTTTTATCAGGCGTATAACTTCCTGAGACGTAAGCACAAAATCGACATAATGCTTGCCGTCCTTCTCAAATTCGGGGCGGTTGGCCTCAAACTTTTTCGCGGTACAAGGCATCACCGCGCCGCGTATCACATTATCGCCTTCCTTACCGTAAGTGCCGGAATATAACTGCATAGGCGAGCGCGTTGTCGATACATGCGGCATAACTTCAGGATGATGTTTTTCGACATACTGTATCCACGCCGGACAGCATGATGTAAACAGCGGCCATTCCGGTTTGCTTTCCAGACGTTTCAGAAGTTCTGCGGCTTCCTGAATGATAGTCATATCGGCGGCGGTGTTCGTATCGTATATTTCGTCAAAACCTATGCGGCGCAGAGCGGCTACAAGCCTGCCAAACGTGTTTTCTTCCGGCGCTATGCCAAACGCATTCCCTACCGCCACGCGGACGGCCGGCGCTATCTGTACCGAAACCTTTACTTTTTTGTCGTCTATCAGCTTCATTACACGCTTTGTTTCATTTTTTACTGTTAGCGCTCCGGTAGGACAAACCGCCGCGCACTGGCCGCAGCCAACGCATACGGACGAGCCGATTCCTTTTTCTCCGACACAGGCTACTTCCATCTCGCTTCCGCGGTGGGCAAAGTCTATGGCGCCTACGCCTTGAATCTCGTTGCACATACGGATACAACAGCCGCAAAGTATGCATTTATTCGCGTCCTTTACGATACAGACAGAAGATTCGTCAAGTTTCGGTTCGGGGCTAAGCTGCGGATAACGTACTCCGGTAATACCGAACCTTTCGGCAAAGGCTTGAAGTTTGCACGACCGGTTATTATCGCAGGTTGTACAATCGCGGCAATGGTTTGAAAGCAGCAACTCAAGAATATTGCGGCGGTACATCCTAAGTTTTTCGGTGTTCGTTTTTATCACCATGCCGGGTTTAGGCAGTAGTGAGCAGGACGAATCGAGCGAACTGCGCCCCGTCCGCTGATCTATAATTTCGACCAGACACATACGGCAAGCGCCATAAATGGAAAGTTCAGGCATATAGCAGAAGGAGGGAATCTCGATTCCGACTTTTTTAGCGTGTTCCAAGACGTTTAAGCCCTTTTCCATTTCAACAGCAACGCCGTCTATTGTTATAAACTGTTTATCAGCCATTTTATGCCTCCTCTTTCACGGCATTAAATTTACATTTTTCGATACAGGCAAAGCATTTTATACACTTAGCCTCGTCAATTACATAGTACGCTTTTTTCTTGCCTTCCAAAATCTTATCCTGCTGATAAATAGCGTCCGCCGGACAGTTTTTAGCGCAAGCGCCGCATCCTGAGCAGTCTTTCGGTTCTATTCGGAGACTTTTTAGCTTTTTACATTCGCTCGAAGTGCATTTATGTTTATAGATATGGTCTTCGTACTCGTTGCGAAAGCGTTTCAGCGTACTTAAAACAGGATTTGGCGCGGTTTTGCCGAGTCCGCAGAGAGCGGCCTTGGAAACGGTAACGGCAAGCTCTTCCAAAAGCGCAATATCACCGTCTTTGCCCGCGCCGTTTACTATGCGTTCAAGGATTTCCAGCATACGCAGCGTTCCTTCACGGCACGGTACGCATTTTCCGCACGATTCTTTTTGGGTAAAATTCATGAAGAAGCGGGCTATCTCTATCATGCAGTTGGTTTCATCCATGACGACAAGGCCGCCCGAACCGATTATCGCGCCGGCCTTTGGCACCGAGTCAAAGTCGAGCGGCATATCGAGGTCGTCTTCGGTAAGACATCCGCCGGACGGGCCTCCTATCTGTACCGCTTTGAACTTTTTGCCGTTCTGTATGCCGCCGCCTATATCGTAAATAATCTCCCGCAACTTCGTACCCATAGGCACTTCGATAAGGCCGGTGTTGACTATTTTACCTGTAAGCGCAAAGGTTTTTGTTCCCGGACTGGAAGCCGGACCTACGCCTTTGTACCATGCCGCGCCTTTGTTTATTATGAGCGGCACGTTGGCGTAGGTTTCTACGTTGTTAAGCACGGTTGGCTTTTCGTAAAGGCCGCGTTCCGTTGAACGGTAGCGTTTTACACGAGGCATACCGCGTCTGCCTTCGATTGATCCCATCAGCGCCGAGCCTTCGCCGCAGACAAACGCGCCCGCCCCCCGGTATATGATTAAGTTGAAGCTGAAATCTGTACCGAGTATGTTGTCGCCCAAAAGTCCCATTTCAGTCGCCTGTTTGATGGCTATACGCAGGCGGTCTACGGCGCGGGGATATTCGGCGCGTACATAAATATAGCCCTGCTTCGCGCCTATCGCCCTTGCCGCGATTAACATTCCCTCTATCATCTGGTGGGGAACGCCTTCCATTACGGACTGGTCCATAAACGCGCCCGGATCGCCTTCGTCGCCGTTACAAATTACATATTTAGGCGAACCCTGAGCCTTGAGCGTGTCGTTCCACTTTACGCCGGCGGGAAAGCCCGCGCCGCCGCGTCCGCGCAGGTTGCTTTCGGTAACTTCCTTGCAGACGGCTTCCGGAGTCATGTCGAACAGCACTTTTTCAAACGCGCTGTAACCGCCTACCGCAAGATACTCTTTGATGTTTTCAGCGTCAATCTCACCGCACTGTTCAAGAACTATGCGGGTCTGTTTTTTGTAAAAAGGTATATCGGCCTTTTTTAGTATAGATTTCCCGTCCGGCCCCTTGTAAGCAAGGCGCTCTACAGGTTTTCCGTTCTTTATCGTGGCTTCAACGATTTCTTCAGCGTCTTCCGGTTTAACTTTCGTGTACAGCCAGCCTTCAGGCTCAACAAGTACCAAAACGCTCTGGTTGCAGAAGCCGGGACAGCCGCCCTTTTTGACACCTGCCGGATGTCCGGGTTCTTCTTTTAATTCAAGGGAACACTTAATATCCTTTGATTTGATGATTTCCGCGATTTTAGCGTACACTTCCAGCGAACCGGAAGCTATACAACCATTGCCGGCGCAGACAAGTATTTTACGTTTTTCGGCGTCAAGCGCCTTTTTGCACGTTGCCTGAGCCTTTTTTAAGGCATCTCTGCTCGTTAATTTTGACATTTTGCCTCCCTATAACTTTGCTTTGAGTTCATTAAGAATATCCACTACGCCGTCCGGTGTTACGTTAGCGTAGACCTTTTCCGGAATTCCACCGGATACCATTAGCGCGGGAGCAAGGCTGCACGCGCCGAGGCAGGCTACCGTCTGAACGGTAAAACCGAGATCGTCAGTGGTTATCTTTTTTTCGGAAAGTCCAAGCGCTGAACGCAAACGCTCTAGGTTTGGAATTGATTTGCGAACATGGCAGGCTGTGCCGTCGCAAACTTTGATGATGAATTTGCCCTTAGGTTGAAGAGAAAAATTCTCATAGAAGGTGGCTACGCCGTAAATGCGCGCCTCGCTTACGCCAAGTTTTTTTGCCACGTAAGGGAATGTTTCCGCTGGCAAATAGTTGTACTTTTCTTGTACTCCCTGCAAAATCGGAATGATCGAGCCGGGCTTTGCGCCCCACACCTTTATTACGTCGTCAATGACGCTTAGGTCGATAGCTGTACTCATTGTGCTTTGTCTCCTTTCAAGGAAATTTGATTATTTTCAGTGTAAGTCTTAAACTGCTATACGTCAACTTTTTTCCGCTCTTGTGTAGTTAATAAGTGATAATTTCACCCCCTGAACTAACGAGGGAAAACTTCACCCCACGGCAAGGCAGGCGGATGAGGAAACTTGGTGTCAGCACGCGACAGGTAAAGCCGCCTAAAGAAGGCGGTAAGGGAACAGGGCGACGTGGCGGTCATTCACGGGAACCCGGGGCGGCATCCGGCTAACGTTACCGGTAAAGCGATAGGGGCAAAGATAAGCGCCTTGAAAAAGAGCGGGGCGGACCAGCAGGCGAATTTCACTCGCTTTCGGGAATTGCCGGCGGGGATAACCAAGCCGAAGGGTCCTTTTGAGCGGGCCTGTGATAAACTAGGGGTCATTTCTATTGCGGCTTGACATGGTGCAACACGCCGCTTGACAGCATTACTTTAACGTGAAATTATAAAATAGTTATATGGAGTAAAATGAAACCAGCTTTAGTAGTTCTTGCGGCGGGTATGGGAAGCCGTTACGGCGGAGTAAAGCAGATTGACGGGGTAGGCCGTTATAACGAGACCCTCCTTGATTACGCCACGTTTGACGCGCGCGTGGCCGGATATGAACGTGCCGTTTACATTATCCGCAAAGATATAGAGGCCGATTTCCGTGAACGGTTTTTTGACCGTGTTGCTAAGAATTTTAACGTTTGCTATGTATTCCAAAGTCGTGAAAGCCTGTTGAACGAGACGCAGATTAAAGCGTCAAAAAACAGAGTAAAACCATGGGGAACAGCGCACGCCTTGTTATGCGCAAAAGACGCTGTTAAAACGCCTTTTACAGTGATTAATGCCGATGATTACTATGGCCGTTCCGCGTTTGAAACTATGGGATCATATCTTTCCGGTATTTCTAATGACTGCGCGGAACAAGCGATGATGGCTTACGCGCTGGGTAATACACTCAGCAAAACAGGCTCCGTGTCCCGCGCCGTATGTGTTGTAAAAGACGGTTTCCTTGTGTCCATGCGGGAACAGTCAAAAATCTGTTATGAAAACGGAAAAATCGTGAGCCTTACGGATAAAGGTAAGATCACGCTTGCCGGCAATGAAGATGTTTCCATGAATTTCTTTGGCTTTTCGCCTTTAATTTTTGACGCGCTTTCCGAATTTTTTAAACGGTTTATCGAAAAAAACATGACAAGTGAAAATACTGAATGTCTGTTGCCGGAATGTGTGAACTCCGCTGTGTCGTCCGGTAAAAACACCGTACGTGTTTTTACTTCAAAAGAAAACTGGTTTGGGATGACCTATCCTGAAGACCGCGCCATTGTTCATGCCGAAATCGCCCGTAAAATAGTCGAAGGTCGCTATCCTGAACGCCTTTGGGATCGCGAATGAACCGCCCTGAAGGGCGGAATATCTTGTAAGCGTCGCGTCGTTTATGAGGTTCGTTTTGTAAGAAAATTATTTAACCGTGGAGGTTTGCGGCGCAAACCCGTCTGCTACCATTTTTATTTGGCGTTGCCAACTCGAACCGCCCTAAAGGGCGGGGTATTAGACCCCGCTACGAATAAAGGCTAGTAGCCGCCTAATGCCCGCCCGAAACGGTAACTTGGCTTTTGTTCGGGGAGCGGGTCGCGGGATGACACGGAATGTAAGTGGTATAGAATTACCGAAAAGATGAGTATTGGCGCGGGAGACTTTACTTTTATTTCATTTGAGTTGGAAACTCCGGCGGATATTAATTTTTTACTCAACATTCGTTGGACTCTTGCGGGGGTTGTAGAAGCAACTGATTTATATCATGAAAAGCGTTAAATTAAAAATTGTATTGTATTTTTTTCTGACAGCGGTCTCAACGTTATTTTTACAGCCGCTTTGCGCTGAAACTTCGCTGACACTGCCGGAGCAATCCGTTACTAACATTCAAACGGACGAAATTACGGCGGCGGCCCGTCCGTTGCGCCGGCAACGGACGGCGCAGCCGCATCGCGTTATTCGGCAGCAGCACGACCGTCTTCGTTTTACCGTAATACCCACGATGTACGGTATAGATGAACCGTTGACGGAAAGCTATATCAAGCGTTATTCTAAATCTTCCGGTTTACTGTGGATAAGCTCGGTGATGAAGAAAGCCGAACCGTACCTAGCCTTCATACGAAACGAAATTGAACGGCGGGGACTTCCGCCTGAGTTGCTGTATCTTCCTGTCATAGAATCCGGCTACACCGGCACGGCGTTAAGTTCGTCCGGGGCAGCGGGATTATGGCAGTTTATGCGTAACAGCGTTAAACCATATATGATAATTAGTGAATATATTGACGAGCGCATGGATTTTTGGAAATCAACACACGGAGCGTTGTCAAAACTTGAAGAAAATTACCGCAATTATAATGATTGGGCGCTGTCGCTTGCCGCGTACAATTCGGGAAGCGGCGCTATAAGCCGTTTAATTAAACAGACCGGAATAAAAGACTACTGGGATTTGTCTAAGAGCAAACATCTAAAAACAGAAAGTATCCACTATGTCCCGAAATTGATAGCCGTTTACTACATAGTGTCGAACCCGCGTAAATTCGGGCTGGACATTTCTTGGAAGCCGCTGGAAATTGAATGGGTTCGCTTGCCGGTTAACCGTCCCGCCGACCTGCGGGTAATTGCCGAATATGCCGGCATTGATAAAGACGATTTATTAAAAATGAACAGCGAGTTGTATAATCATGTTACCCCGTCCGCCGAATATATGCTGAAAGTAAAAAAAGATGATGCGGAAGCTGTTCAAGCTGTTTTAGACAGACAGGACATAAAACTTATAAAGAGCTATTACTATAAAATACGCTCAGGGGATACCTTGTCCGTTATAGCGCGGCATTACGGGGTCAGTGTTGAGCAGATTATATCGCAAAATCCCGGAATATACCCTAATACGCTGAAAATCGGGAAAACAATAGAGATACCGGCCTTCAAAGATGTCCCGCCATATACAGGCAAACCCGCGGAGACTGCCGCTCCGCCGGACAATACTCCGGTTATAGGGGTTTGGATTGTTAGAAAAGGCGATACACTGTGGTCTATCGCCCGTCTGCACGGCGTTTCGCTCGAATCTTTAGCCCAAGCCAACGGCATATCCGTTTCAGAGACGTTACGCATAGGTCTATCTCTCAAAGTCCCCGCGCCGGCTGCGGTAGAGGCGGTGCGGGAAACGCGGCATTAATTGTAACGCGCTGTTACAATATAGATAGCTGTTTGGAAACTTCGGTTTTCAAATAACTTTCGCTTAAAAACGCGAAATGCTTCGCATTTTGCGAGGTTTGTTCAATAAGCAACCGGGTTATTGAACATAACTGCTTGACTTTTATTCGCAGTGGGGTCTAATACCCCGCCCTTTAGGGCGGTTCGAGTTGGCAACGCCAAATAAAAAATGGTATTAGACCCCACAGTTAAATAATTTCCTTACAGAACGAACCACGT
>JAITDS010000076.1 GCA_031282435.1 Spirochaetaceae bacterium | reverse complement strand
TGTTCGTATAACTTTCAATAAATGTCCTGTGCGCGCAACTTTCATTGCGGCAAAGAAACCGTTGTTTGCCGTTTTCCGAGGTTCCGTTCTTTATCACATTTTCGCTTCCGCAATGCGGGCATTTTACCGGTGTTAATACCATACCCCAAACTCCCCCTCTCTGTTATTGATTTATAGTCTTTATTCGCAATGAGATCTAATACCCCGCCCTTTAGGGCGGTTCGAGTTGGCAACGCCAAATAAAAAATGGTATTAGACGAGTTTGCGCCGCAAACCTCCACGGTTAAATAATTTCAACGCCTACAAGATACCTCGCCGCAAACGCCGGTCTTCGACCTTAGGCGCGCTTGCCGCGAGGTGGTTCATTTTACTAGGGCTTTTATCTGCTGTCAACGATTTTTACCCACTACCAGAATTCGCGGGTCAAGTTTAGCCCTATCCAACCTATTTTAAGACAGCTTTTATTTTTCCGCTTCCGTCTACAGTAACCACATAAACGGCGGTTTTTGCGGGAGCAGTTTCGTTTTCCCACGGACGGGCATAACTAAAACGCAGTTCCGTCACTCCCGGTTTTACAGTTTTGAACACAAAAATAAAAAAACCACCCGCTCCGGCGTTGTTTTCTGTTCCAGAAATGCTCCGGTATTCCGAAGAAATCTCTTGAACTATGCCGTCAGGCTCCATAGTGTATGTCCACGAATACCCTGTAGTCCGGTTGCCTGCAAGCTCAATAACAACTTCCTGTTCCTGCTCAGGCGCGGTATAAAGCTCCGCGCAGGAACATATAAACAACGAAAGAACAAATAATTTTTTCATGTCTTGAACATATAACCCAATAAACCGTTCTTGTCAACCGACCTTCAGAAGGGCGTGGCAATTTTACTTTTAACGCTCTATATATGGCTTCTGTAAGCAAAATTAAGGCTGTTTTTCCACATTTAGTGCTAAATGTAAAACTGCCGGGTTTACGAACAATTTTATTCGCAACGGGGTCTGCTCCCCCGCCCTTTAGGGCGGTTCGAGCTGGCAACGCCAAAATAAAAAATCCCCGCCGCTTGCGGCGGGGTATTGAAGATTTCACCTTGAAAACTTTGCGTATACGGGGGAACAAATCCTACGCACACCCAGTTTTACGCCCAGAGGGGCGGGGAATTAACCCGGAAAGATTAAACAGTCCGCGGACTTTTTTGCTGTCCGGCGCTGAAATCGCCGGACGGGCCGCGTAAAATCAAAACCGAGTATGCGGTTTTGACTAAGCAAGCGCGGACGCGCTTGCGGCGCGCAAGCGATTGTAGGGGTGCGTAGCAGACACGGCGCTTGCGCCGTGGCCGGAGCGTCAGCGGAGCCCCGAAAAGCGCGGTTTTTGCCTGCGGCATCCGCCGCAGGTGAAAATGCGCCCAAAATGCTAATACGGCGTTGAAACCATGTAAAGCTTGAATTTCCCAAAAATTGGACAGCGGGGCTTTATCTTAATTTGCGGCCATTATTCGCGCGCATTGGCGGACGCTTAAAGAAGCGTTGTCCGAGCGTATACAGTCCATTAGATTTTTCATAAAGTTTATTTATGCGAATGACACTGATAAATACAAGAAAAAACAAACTTAGACGCATTGCGTTTTCCGCGGCTACCGCGTTTGTTACCCTGTATTTGGCGGTTTATTTTTTATCCGCGCCGCGTCTTGGCCCGTACTATGATTTTTTGATGGAAATGCGTCCGGCGAATCAGGTTGATTCTGAGATATTGCTTATAGAAACCGGCGGCGGCGATGACCGCGGCGGAGGAAATGTTATCGCGGCGGCGACTGTCTTTGTTCTTATTATGACGCTAACCGAGATGAGGGCATCATCCCTGCTGATAGAAACGCCGGTACTGGGGGTTTCCAGCGGGCGTTCCTTGAGCGAACCGGAGCTTGTATACCGTTTTGATGAGGAATTTAACATTGTGGAATCCAACATAAAAAACCTGTTTGACGGCATAAGATTGGGTTCAATAGCGCCGCTTGACGCGGCTTCTTATGTAAACGATGTAATAAAACTTACCGAACAGGGTAAAAACCGTCTGCTTTCCGCGGCGGCGCGCGGGGATGAGGAGCAGGCGGCTCGTTTTGAAAACGCGGCCTCCGTGTTCGGCTCTGTGTATATTCCAAGCGATCTTCTGGTTGACCTGATACAGCCGGAAGATGAACCGCCGCCGCAGTTAAACCATTTCTATGCTCCCATGTACTCGCGTCCGCCGCCGGACGCGGACGGGAAAATCCGCCGTATCCCGCCAATTCTGAACACTGCCAACGGTCTTGAATACGAGTACGCCGCTTACAGCGCGTTAAAAAAGCATTTTTCAAAGTCGGAATTGAAGCCGACGGACGATGGTTTTGTCCTTGAGTTTGAAGGCAAAAACACGGCGGGGGCTTTGACTGAACGTCAATTTGTTTTGGACAAGACGGGATCCCTGCTGTTCGGGCTTCCGGGAGGGGAGGGCGGCGCTTTTAGAAAAATTGAGCTTTCCTTGTTTCTGGATTACGCCGAAATGGATAAAATATTGTACAATCTGCTTGCGGAATCTCCCACGCTTGCGGAATACGCCAATATTTCGGTGGAAAATTATCCGCCTTTTTTGTACGACCAGGCGCAGATTGTGCGCGAAACTCTTCTTGAAAATCCGGGTAAGGAACTGCATGAACGCTGGATACGTTTACGCGGCGCTTACTATGACGCTCTTGATAACTTTTTTGATGAAACTAACGGGGCGCAGAGTAGGATAATTTCTTCATTCAGCGATTTGGGCGAACAGGAAAACCTTGACCCCGCCGGAAGAGAGCGTCTTGACAGGCTGCGGGACGAGCAGTTAAAAATGTTTTACACCGCCCGCGACGTGTACGAAGATATTTCCCTGCTGCGCGGGCAGCTTGAAAACGAATTAAATGAATCATTTTGTATTTTGGGTCCTGTTTCCCGCGGCACGGAGCTTTCCGCCATATTTGCTAATAGTATTATGACAGAAAATTATACCGTTCCCGCAGGTATTAGGTTGATACTTTTTAGCTCTATTATTGTCGTCTTGTTTCTACTGGTTGCGATGAATTCGATGAATGTTGTTTTTTCTTTTTGTTTTTGTGTGTTGATGACGCCGCTTACTGTTGCCGGTTTTTCGTATAGTTTTATTGTAAGCGGTTTGTGGATAGACCCTGTGATACCCGGCGCGGCGGCGGCTGCCGGTACGCTTGTTTCTTCGTTGTCCGCTTTATTTATAAAAAACGAGTCCGAAATAAAACTGCGCTGTGCCTGCGCCGCCATTGTTCCTGATGC
The DNA here is from genome assembly GCA_031282435.1 of Spirochaetaceae bacterium. Lineage (GTDB taxonomy): Bacteria > Spirochaetota > Spirochaetia > Treponematales > Breznakiellaceae > JAIRMY01. Next base: position 3,632 of record JAITDS010000076.1, on the reverse strand, counting down.
GTATCTTAAAAAAATAATACGAAGCGGCGGAAGGGTTCTCGAAAAAGAACTAAGCGTCAAGGCCGCCATTGTAACGGTAAGCCGTCCCGATATTAAAATACTTGAAAACGGGCCTGACGCGCAAAAATCCGCGGCTGTGTTGAAAAAATTTTACGCCGAAATATGTCCGGCGCTTACAAAAGCCGGCGCGGTTATAATTTCTTGCGACAGGGAAATCGTAAGCGCGGCGTTTGGTTCGCCGCTGGAATGTTTTGCCGCCGCGAAAACGCAAAAAATATCGCCGCACTCGGTAAAATCGCTAAAATCTGAAAGTAATCCGGTAGAAACGGCGGCGGCGGCTGTAAAGGTCTTGTTCAAAAAAAATTCTTCCGGCGCCGAACTGTACGCGGGAATAGATTACGGCGAATGTGTGTTCGGTTACACGGCGTTGACAGGTTATTCCGCGGCGGGCAGCGCCGTTTTTCGCTCGCGTGTTCTATCAAATACAGCCCGTCGAGCCGGCGCGGCGGCGTTGATAAGCAAAGCCGCAAGCGAAAAAATAGACGCCTCGCTGTTCCGCGCCGGCCAGCCGTTTAACGCCCTCAACGGAGACGCGCCCGCCGGAACAGAAAACGAACTATACTACCAACTGATTCTATAGGCGGCCAGCCCGCCAGCGGGTTTCCTCCTTTGCCTTTTACAACAAAAGGGGCCGTGGCTTACGGGAAAGCGTATAAAATTTTGAAGGGGGGCGCTGTTTCCGGCATGGCGGCGCAAACCGCCCCGGCCGTTACGCGCCCCCCTGTCTTCATCCCGCGCCGCCCGCCAGCGGGCTTAGGCGGTATTCCGCCACCCCCTAGCCGCCCGCCCGCCAGCGGGCGGCCAGCCGCTTCCCTGCCATGCCTTTTACAACACAAGGGGCTGTGGCTTACGGAAAAGGGTATCTATGCGGTCGATATGAGGGGGGGGGGGGGGGGGCGTTATAATTTTAATGAAATATATCTTTAAAAATAGTATTCAGGCTGGCATCAATATTTCCGTTGAAATCCGAGTGTGGTATTTTTAACGCTTCAAGAACATTCTTGAAACGTTTGTATCCGTCTCCGTCTTTTGAATGTAATTCAACCCAGTAAGTTTTTAATTCTTCCGCTTGCTTCTTATTTTGATTAGAAAGTTTATCCGCGACAAATATATTCGTTCCTCTCGCGAATATCGCATCAGCGCTTTCCGGATTCCCTTGCCCCATTAATTTTACTTCACAACGATATTTCTTGTCGTTATCCTTTAGATAAAAGTCTATTTCTCTATCAACATCTTTTGAGCGGTCGCGTCTAAATTGTGAATCATAATTATTATCACTGACAGAATATAATTTGCAAAGTGTAAGCAATAAAAATTTTTCCACTTGTTTACCGGCTGTACTCCACGCGCCGCCACGTAAAGCCGCGCGTTTTACAGCAAGTGTGTTGATTACAATTAGACTTTCACTGATATTCAATTTTACAGAAACATCATTGAGTGTAATTGTAAGAGTTAAATCTAAACCGGCTTCATTTTCACATAAACTTTCAATAATAGAATATAACTGCTCGTAATGTTGATTTGCGGCATTTATTACAATTTCTTTTGTAGAAGAATTATACATATTATGTATTGTCTTTTTATTTAATCCAGAATTAATAGCTATTTCATCTGGTGATAATTTTCCATCAAGAAAAGCAGATTTATACCAATCCGTTGTAATACTTCCAGCGCATAGTTTTGCTTCTACAACCTGTTTGAAAAAATCTATCGCAAATTGTAAAAATTCCGCATTAATGATTGATACAACTTCCATGCGATAGTCCAACCCTTTAATAAGTTTCGTAATGATATTTTTAGCAACCTTATTTGTCAGTCTCATTCTAACACCTCTTTAAATTCATTTAATGACAAAAAACGCGGTGGAAATTGGTCGTCAAGATCCATTGTTATTTTTTCCTTGATGTAAGAAAAATATTTTTTATCTTTCTCTGTAAGAAAAAAATATCTATCCAGCATTTTTGCTGTTTTCCCCACAGTACCACTCCCGCCAAACGGGTCAAAAACTAAATCACCTTTATATGAATAATACTGAATTACCCTTTTACAAAGCTCTACCGGGAAAATTGCCGAATGTATTTTATCAAAACAAGGGTCTATTTTCCAGACATTTGTAGTCTCATACCTGCCGGAAACTTTGCTTGCTTCAACAGTTTTATTATCATAGCTACGAATATTCCAGTCTAATAATTTTTCAGTTGCTTTCCTGTAAACCATAACATATTCTGTTACAGGGTTAGGTTTATATCCCAGTGGTTTACGGTGCTGCATAAAACCACCAATTCTATTTTTTACACTTGCTTCCGGTTTTTCCCAAACAATATCATCAATAAATTCCCACCCCATTTCCATTAAATAGTGATGTATGTCAAATGGAATAGGGTAACGTTTGCTGGAATGTGCGCGGCTGACGCGTGGAACGATTACAGGAGACGTATTGAGTAAAAGAAAGCGTCCTTCTTTCGTTATGCGGTATACTTCTTGAAATACATCACGCAAAAATTCGAGATATGCTTTATATGAAGGATAAATTGAATAATCGCGGGCATTGTAATAAGGCGGTGAAGTAAATGTTAAATGCACGCTTTCGTCTTGTAAAAATTTCATTGTTTCTATTGTATCGCCGTTTACAACCACATTTTTTAAGTAATCGTAACTTTCTGGATGCGGCTGTGTATATATTTTTCTTTTTTCCGCAAAATATTCTTTACGAATAACCTGTCGGACCATTTCGTTTTCATGGTCAATAAGGGATGATAATTTTGCGTCAATACCGGCTTCGCCCTTAAAAATTAATAATCCGCGAATAGCCTGACAAACAACTTTTGGATCTTTATCTTTAATCTTTGCAAATAATATTTCTTTTGTATCGGGTTTTCTCATACGGCCGATAGCTGAGACCGCCTCCCGTCTGACATTTGTATCGGGGTCATTTTGTGCAATCCGCGTTAAAAATACTAAGAAAGCGTCATTTCGTAGTTTACCTAAATTCTTTACGGCTAAAAATCTAATCGTACTACTCTCATTGTCAAGAAATTCCAGTAAGCACCTGCCGTCAAAATCACGAGGCAAACGTCCTAGATTTTCTAGTGTGTTCAAAACATAAGCGCTGTTTGTACGGTTTTTAAGCAATTGTTCCCCAATGTTTTGAGTTTTTGTCCGCATATTTTCATTTGCTCTCATTATGACGCTTATTCTGCCATTTTCTTTTTGCTTTTTTCAAGAGTTGACTTCCTAAGTCTGCCGGCCACGCTTAACGCCGCGGGCGCGTTGAGCCGCGAAGCTATGATAAAAGCATGCGGTTATCCGGTATGGTGTAGGAGTTCGGAAGGACAACTACCGGTTGTATCGCTTGCTGGGGCAAGCAATTGACCCCGTCGTCGCGTTTAACAACCGGTAGCCGCATTTTGCTTCTTGGGGAGCAGTCTTAGTCGATTACCACCCCGAATAGACGCATGGTTACTATACCGGAGTTCCGCCGAACAATCAAGTTTTCAGGAGGCGCGTATGCTGTTTATAGGAATTGATTTACACACAAACCGGTTTACCTGTTCTTATCGGGATGAGAACTC
>JAITDS010000134.1 GCA_031282435.1 Spirochaetaceae bacterium | reverse complement strand
GGCTTTCTTTACGTCAGGCTTGCAGCCGTTATAGCTGTATTCCGCGTAAAATGTTTTATGCGAACATACCGGATTATTACAGGCATACCGCTTTTTACCGTTTGAAGTGCCGTAGGGACAGACATCCTCGCTTCCGCAAAACGGGCATTTTAATGCTACTGATACCATAAATTCCCACTCCCTAAAGTTTTCCGTATATTATATCCGCATTTACAATAATAAGCCCGGAACATTACCCGGGACGGAGTGCGGGGTTGTAGCGAGGGGTCGGCAAATTGCCGCGACTCTCCCCCCATTGAATAGTTACAACAAGTTTAGCACATTACCTTAATCTGCCCGACACTCAACCTAAAAGCGTAAAATGGACTTGTTCGCCAACCTGATTGCTTGTAACCCAAGTCCTCGCAAAATGCATAGCATTTTGCGCTTTTTATTCGCAGTGGGGTCTAATACCCCGCCGCAAACGCCGGTCTTCGACCTTAGGCGCGCTTGCCGCGAGGTGGTTCATTCGGAAGTTGTTCAAAAACTGAAGTTTTCGAACAACTCTAATATTTTCAGAACTCGTTACATTTGTCATAAAAACTTTATTTTCCTAAAAAAAATAAAGCGTTCCAATATAAACGCCATAGATGTATAAGAGGTGTTTATGTTTGTTATGACGTATGCGCCCTTCGGCTACGAAGGGATAGTGATTAGGGTTGAGGCCGACATAAGACGCGGCATTCCGGGCGTGGATATAAGCGGACTCGCGGCGGGCGCTGTCCGGGAAGCGCGGGAGCGGGTGAGGGCGGCGTTTCGTAACTCCGGCTTTAAGTTTCCGAATGACAGAATACTCATCAATCTGGCCCCCGCGGGCGTGCGAAAAGACGGAGCGGCTCTGGATTTGGCCATAGCGCTTGCCGTAATGGCTGCGGCTGGCGAAATACCTCCCGCTATGGACACCATGGTTTTGGGGGAACTAGAGCTTTCCGGCAGAGTGCGTCCGGTATGCGGCGCTCTCGCGGCTGCGGTCGCGGGACGGGAAGCCGGGATTAAAAACTTCATAGTGCCGGCTGCCAACGTCAACGAAGCGGCGATACTTGGCGGGTGCGACGTGGCCGGCGTGGACACGCTGGAAGAGGCCGTAAGCGCCTTGCGCTGTCTTAGAGAGCAGGGCAGACTGCCGGTTTCTGAGCCTAGCGCCGACGGCATGGCGGCGGAAGAGGCGGAAACCGCGCCTGTAAGCGAGGTAAGAGGGCAGAAACGTTATAAACGGGCTTTGGAGATAGCGGCAGCCGGCGGACACAATTTGCTGGTATTCGGTCCGCCCGGGTCGGGTAAAACGATGCTGGCGCGGCGTATGCCTTCGATAATGCCGCCGCTGACAGAGGACGAGGCCATAACCGTAACCCGTTTACACAGCCTTGCGGGACTTCCGGTGAACGGTTTAATCGAAAAAGCGCCGTTCCGTTCCCCGCATCATTCGGCAAGCGCCGAAGGCATACTTGGCGGGGGCCGCGCCGTGCGTCCGGGAGAGATAAGCCTTGCTCATTTTGGCGTGCTGTTTCTTGACGAAGCGCCGGAGTTTAGAGTCAACGTGCTGCAATCTCTGCGCGAACCGCTTGAAGATAAGCGCATAACAATATCGCGGGCGGAAAGGTCGGTACGGCTTCCGGCGGATTTTCAGTTGGTAATGGCGGCGAATCCCTGCCCCTGCGGCAGACTGGGAATAAAGCCGTCCGAATCTGGAAAAGTAAAACCCGCCGCTGAAACAGGCTGTTACTGCTCCGGCGATGAGATACTCCGGTACTGGCGCAGATTCGGCGGCGCTCTGCTTGACCGCATGGAACTGCGCGTCCCCGTGAATACGCCCGCCGTCTCCGAGCTAAGCGGCGGGGCGGAGGAATCGGGCGAAGCGGCGGCGGAACGTGTGAGGCGGGCGGTGGCGATTCAGCGTGAACGTTTTGCCGGTACGGAAATTAGGCGGAATTCAGGCATGAGCGCGTCCGCCATCGAAAAATACTGCCGTTTAAGCGGAAACGCGCTTGGAGCGTTTGCGGGCGCCGTTGAAAAACTTAGCCTGTCGGGGCGCGCATACCACAGCATACTTCGAGTCGCCCGCACCATCGCGGATTTGGACGGGAAGGACACTATAGACATGAATCATGTCTCGGAAGCGGTTCATCACCGCAGGCAGGGCGATGATCCGTACGACGTATTTTCGGTAAATTGATTTTTAATTTTTTTCGTAACGGTCAGAAGCTCAAATGAAAACCGTTAGTAATACGCGTCATTGCCATCGGTATAGACCTTCCCTATGTCAAACGGCTTACGCGGTCCCGGCAGTTTGTCAAGATTCCTAGAACCTGTGTTCAAAAACGTTTAAGTAACATATGGAAATGTGAAATCATAATCATATTGGGAACACGATAAAAAGCGCTTTCGGGCTATTTTTTTCCAACACCTGTCGATGCTTGATTATCAGAAATCGTCGGGCAGGGGAAAGCAGAGGAAAAACGCTCAAAATAGAGGGTGAAGGAGGCAACCTGTAGTAACCGGATAGCAAGACTGCCGGATGTGGCGTAGCACGGAGGGTTTTATGAAAACTTTGAAACCGGCATAACAGGCAGACACGATTAAATTTGCGGGTTTTGGGCGCATCCCCGCGCAAGCGCGGGGTCGGGCTATCCGCTCTTATGAAAACGCAAGCGTTTTCATACCGCTTCTA
>JAITDS010000121.1 GCA_031282435.1 Spirochaetaceae bacterium | reverse complement strand
GTTAAAGTCATTGTTTAGGTACCGTGAGATACCGGTTCATGTTGAAAAGAGCGCCCGGGCATGGTTTTACGGGAAGTTGTTACCGGCAGCCCTTTGTGAGACACGGGTTAACAAAGGGCGTTTTTCCCCCTCCGGGAAAAGGGGTGCCCGAAAAAGAGTGGTCGCTGCGGAATGAGCAACGGCTCATGCCGGCGCCGGTAAAGCATATACTCCTTGAGACCGTCTCCTTCACGGATGCGCTTGAAAATATACATCAAGTTGCGGAACTTTGTGCCAATTCAAAAAGAAAACGGCTTCCGGCGCTTTACAGGTTGCTTGTTCCTAAGTAAACGCATATGGGTCTGTTACCATTTCCAGCTTTTCTTTCAGTTTCCCTATGTCCATACTTATTCCTTCGGAATATCCCCTTTTTCCCTTCATCACGGTAAAAAAGTAAATGCGGAAGCCCTAATATGTTAGTTAAAACTAATTGACAAAAACAAACGCGGGGGTTATACTACTTCTAAACGTGATTCATATTGAAAATGAACCTCCTCGCCCTAAAGGGCGAGGTATCTCGCAAGTGTTGCCTGTTTTAGCGAGATTCGTTCTGTAAGGAAGTTATTGAACTGTAGGGTTCTACTACCACATTTTTGTTGGCGTTGCCAGCTCGAACCGCCCTAAAGGGCGGTGTATTAGACCCCACTGCGAATAAAAATATTCACATATTGCTTATAAATAGCGACTGATTTCAGAGATAATTTTAGTACAAAAAATCAGTGGGATATGAATTTGAGAAAGGATAGCAGAGCCGTCATCCACGCGGCGTTTATTATTGCATAGACGTAAATTTTTGAGGAGCGAATATGAAACAAAAACGAATTATTCCGCTTTGGATAACGGCAATTACGGCTACAAAATTGATGTCGCTTACCGGGGGCTTCTTTATACCCTTCCGGACTGGGAGCAAAAATTAGACGACATCAACGCGCTGTCTGACCAGTTTGCAAAAACTAAAACCGTGCTTTATAATTTATACACGGCCGAAAAGTACAAACCCCAAGTAGTGCGGGACATACTCAGATGCGCCGAAAACCATGTGTCCGATATAAAAATAGAGGTGGAATCCTCATTTTTTGTACCGAATATAATATGGGAACATTTGAATAGCAAAAGACAACCTGCGGTTATTGTTGTAGATTTGAACGCGGTAAGTCGAATATTATACCCGGATGATCCCATATACGATTTTGCTTTTCTTGCCCACTATTGCCTAGTGGCCGGTATACGGGATACCAAAGGTTATAAAGAATTTTATATTTACGACCCTTGGTACAAACATAGGAAGTTTTGGGCGAGCGAGGAGCAGCTTAAAGAAATTATGACAATTCCTACACATCTTTGGATTCCCGCCTCTGCCCAGCCGTACCTTGTATGGTTGGGCAGATATTTATACCACAAAAAGGCTTATGTTAATGACGGCTGTTATTACGGTTTGGTAGAAGGAGATTAAGATGAAAGCGGTTTTTGCGTTATGTTTGGGAGTTTGCCTGCTGGTTTCCTGCGCGTACGACGCGATAGACGAGCAGGTGGAAGAAAAAGAGGAAAACAGCGCCGCAACGCAGGATGCGGAATCGATTGCCCGTGAAAAAACATGGAAGCTGATAGAGGCGCACATGAACGATGCTGAGTTTGTAAGCGATGTCCGCCCCATGAACGGCATATCCTCGGAAAAAGAAGTGTTGCTTAAGGCCGCCTCCCAGCTTATGAAGGAAGGATACTTGAACCCCGCCCATTTTATTCACAGGGACGAGCCGCGCCTGTTCACGGCAAAAATTGAACGTCCGGTTCTGATGTATTTTATGGGTGGGTCTTCGGGTAAAGGCCATGTCTGTTATGTGCTTGCTGCCTCCGCGCCTAATGGGCAGACCTTGATAGAGTGGCCGGCAGGCGCCGATGTTAGCGATACAGGCTACGACCTTTTGCGACGCAACGGCTATTTTGGCGGCCTTTACACGATAAACGATGATGCCGAAAGTTACCATCAGATTACAGAAAGGGAGGCCGTTGCTTTAATAGAGGGTAAATTTCCGGGGCGCGAATACGAAGGCCCCATCTTGATTAATTTGCAACCCAAGATGATGCCTCCGGGTTTTACTATGGATGCTTGGTATTTTGTTTTGGATGACGGGGAAGAGTATGCTATTATGCGTTATGTAACCGGAAAGGACGGCTGGAATTTGATACCCGGCGGAATGAGTAATCTTGACGCTATAAGTCTTCCCGGTAATGGCGGCACGGGTTTTTTTGATGGCGAAAGAATGGCGCGACTTGAACCCAAACTCCATTTTTTTGATATTATGCGCGACAACAAAGACACGCTTTCTCAAGGAAACATACCGTTTCCACCAAATATAGCTTTTGATTTTATTCCCGTTCCGCTTAAATAATTTTTTGCTTGGAATTTTGATTGACTGCGGAGAAACGTGAAGCGGACGCTCAAAGCTCTAAACGGCGTAAAAAGTCAGCCGCATGTAAGCAATGAGCCGCCCGCAAGCGCGCGCTCTGCGCGGCGGAGTATTAGACCCCGTTGCGAATGAACCACCTCGCGGCAAGCGCGCGCTTGCGCGGCGAGGTATCTTGTAGGCGTTGAAATTATTTACGTGGTTCGATCGGGCAAGGAAATTATTTAACTGTGGAGGTTTGCGGCGCAAATCCGTCTATTACCATTTTTTATTTGGCGTTGCCAACTCGAACCGCCCTAAAGGGCGGGGTATTAGACCCCACTGCGAATAAATAACGACGCTCTGACAGAAAACCGGCGATTCCGGTTTCTGATATGAAAAACATCTCTATGCTCACAAAACAGGTGTCTTTTACGTTGTTGTAAACCGGGGTTTACGAAACGCAAACCCCGTAAAATCAAACCGCGATGCGGTTTGATTAAGCAAGCGCGTAAGCGCTTGCGCAGCGCAAGGGATAGAAGCGGAATTAAACAGGACGGCGCGCCGTCCTGTTTAATTGGAGCGGATAGCCCGGTTTTTGCCCGCTTTTTTCTAAAGCGGGCAAAAATGCGCCCAAATTTTTATTACCGGCTTTAATTATATATCCCGGTGGTCATGCCCTTTTTGGGTAAAGGGCAAGGCGGGAAACCCTGCGGCGGGTGAATTTTCCCGAAACCGGAATTGCTTTATAAGCGCGGCCTGTTAAACCGCAATGATAATGTCCTCATGAAAACGCAATAGAAATGACCTGTTTGGTAGAATAGCGGCAGGAGGCGGAGATGGCCAGGAGACTACCAATGGGACAAAAAGAATTATTAC
>JAITDS010000245.1 GCA_031282435.1 Spirochaetaceae bacterium | reverse complement strand
GGTATTCCGCTCCCCCCCGCCCGTCAGTGGTTTTTCACAAATGAGATCCGTTTTAAAATGTTTTTTACTACCGAAGGCCCCCCCCCCCCCCCTCCCCTCCCCTCTCATGCCTTTAATTTTTTTAATCCGTGTAAATCCGTGTAATCCGCGGACTCTTATTCTTGGACCTTCGCGTCATTCGCGGACAATAACGTGAGGATGGGGGGGGGGGGGGTAAAAATTTATTTTATTCCGCAGAAAGCGGCAAAACAAAAATGTTTGTGCAATATATCTATATTTTTAAATCCAATACTTTTCATAAGGGACGTTTGATAATTTATTGAACGGGGAGTATCCTCTTTCTCGACATAATCAAGAACTTTTTGACAGAATTCTTTACCGCCGGTTTCGGTTAAATAGTCCGCGTAACATTCCCAAGTATATCCGGTCAACGCGGCGTTGTTCTGTACAACTAAATCGGAAATCATTAAACAGCCGTCCGGTTTTAACGACTCGTACAATTTTGTAAATACATACTTCCAGTCATCATCATCCCGCAGATGGTGCAGTACCGCGCCGGCCAGAATAATATCAAAATAATTTTCTCTAAGCGGCGCGGTCCTAATATCAGATTGAATTACGTTTACCGTTTTTAATGTGCAAAGTTTTACCCGTTCATAGGCTTTATCTAACATCGGCCCGCTCAAATCAAGCAGTGTACAGTCTAAGTTCGGAATTTTACCTAACATTGCAAGCGTATAATTTCCCGCGCCGCAGCCAATATCAAGAAGTGTTTTTGCGTTCGGGCATATACGTTTTGCCGATTCGGTAATCAGTTCCAACGAAAGACGCGCGTCAATAGTGGAAACTTGTCCCGTGTTAAGATTAGAAAAACGCTCCACATCATCATCAAAGCGCCGCCGTATTTCATCAATAGTGGATTTATTCATGCTAATCAACGTCCGTGGCAATGCTTGTATTTTTTACCGCTGCCGCAGGGACAAGGGTCGTTACGGCCAACTTTTGGATGTGAACGAACAACGGTTACCGCGTCTCCCTGCGGACGGTTTCCGGCGCTCTGCCGGTGCGCCTGAGCCGGCGCGCCTGAGCCGGCGGCGAAAGCGTCCACACTGCCGTGGCTTGCCGAAACCGCGACGTTTCGCGTCTGAATCGCGCGGTTATCCGCCTGAGCTATGCGTACAAGATGAGTGCGGGACGCGATTTCGGAACGTATCGAGTCAACCATTTTGTCAAAAATATTAAAGCCTTCAAGTTTGTACTCGGTAAGCGGATTCTTTTGCGCGTAGTGCCTTAGGTACACGGCTTCGCGTAGCGCTTCCATGTTTTCAAGATGATCAAGCCACATACGGTCGATAAACTGCAAATATTGAATCCGGATAAACGAGTTCATTACCTGCGGACTAACCAGCGCCACTTTTTCATCAATGCCTTTTTTTAAGTCTTCAATAATAATTTTTTTAAGCTGTTCGGGAGAAGCGGATTTATCCGTATCCAGAGTATAGTTAAATGTTGTTTTAAGATACTCGGCAAGATGTTTCAACGCCGCATCACCGTCGCTTTTGACGTTTGACTGGTATTCGGATAACGCAAGCGAGACCATATCTTCCGCGGCGTCGTCCACGCGCTTTTGCAAATTCTCGTCGGCTAGAATCGCGTCCCGCTGTTCATAAATAAATTTACGCTGCTGATTCAAAACGTCGTCATATTCCAGTAAATGTTTGCGAATTTCAAAGTTGCGTTCCTCTACTTTTTTTTGCGCGCGTTCTATGCTTTTGTTCAGCATTGGGTGGTAGATAGGTTCGCCCGCCTCCATACCTATCCGCGTCATAATGTTTTTCATCTTTTCACCGCCGAAAAGACGCATTAGGTCGTCGTCCATCGAAATAAAAAATTTACTTCTGCCCGGATCTCCCTGTCTGCCGGAACGTCCGCGAAGCTGGTTGTCTATACGGCGGCTTTCGTGCCGTTCCGTACCTATCACGTAAAGACCGCCCAGCGATTTAACTTCTTCGTAGGCTTTTTTCCATTTTACCAGTTCTTCTTGTAAAACGGCTTGGATTCTTTCAGGACTTGCCCCGGCCCCCGCCCTTTTTTGCGCGTTATGTTCCGGATTTCCCCCAAGCTTTATATCCGTACCGCGCCCGGCCATGTTTGTCGCTATGGTAACCGCGCCTTTCTCGCCGGCTTCCGCTATGATCATAGCTTCGCGGGCGTGGTTTTTAGCGTTCAATACTTCGTGCCTAACGCCGCGCCTTGTAAGCAGTGCGGACAATTTTTCTGATTTTTCTATGGATACCGTGCCGACAAGGACCGGCTGTCCGCGCTTATGCGCATCCGTTATCTCGGAGCAAAGGGCGTTAAATTTGTCGTCTTCGTTTAGAAACACTACGTCGTTTTCGTCAATGCGGGCAACCGGAACGTTTGTCGGAATGACTACGACGTCAAGGCTGTAAATTTTGTTGAACTCTACCGCTTCTGTGTCCGCGGTTCCTGTCATGCCCGAAATCTTTTTGTACAGCCTGAAATAATTCTGAAAAGTGATGGTCGCAAGTGTCCGGTTGCGCTGCTTTATTCTGATATGTTCTTTCGCTTCAATCGCTTGATGGAGCCCGTCCGAATAGCGTCTGCCGTGCAAAATACGCCCTGTGAATTCGTCTACTATCTGCACTTCTCCGTCTTTTACAACATAGTCAACGTCAATATGAAACAGTTTGTGGGCGCGCATGGCTTGTGTAAAATAATGCAGATATTCAAAGTTTTCCTCATCAACAATTTGGCCTTTAATAAGGCCGCGTTTTTGTAGCAAAGTTTCTATTTTCGCAAGACCTTCATTTGTAAACGAAATGTTTTTATTTTTTTCGTTCAATTTGTAATCGCCTGTTACTTCTTCGCCCTGTGTTTCATCGGGATATTCGCCGTTTTCTTTTTTTGGTACTTCGGTGAGTGTCCCAAGCATTTTGTCAACTTCGGCAAACTTAAACGTGTCGTCTTCGGCGGCGCCGGAAATTATCAGCGGCGTGCGGGCCTCGTCAATCAATATGGAATCGATTTCGTCAACTATACAAAAATTATGCCCGCGTTGAACTCTCTGGTCAAAACCGGCGTGCATATTGTCGCGCAGGTAATCAAACCCGAATTCATTATTCGTACCGTAGGTTATGTCGCAAGCGTAATTCTCTTTCCGCCGTTCATTGTCCATGTCAGATAGTATTGTACCGACGGTAACGTCCAGATAGTTGTAAACGGGCCGCATCCAATTGGCGTCGCGTTCCGCAAGATAATCGTTCACGGTAACAACGTGAACCCCTTTGCCGGAAATCGCGTTCAGGTATGCGGCGGCTACGCTCATCAGCGTTTTGCCTTCGCCCGTCTTCATCTCGACGATTTTTCCTTGATGCAGAACTACGGAGCCCATGACTTGTACGTCATAAGGACGCTCTCCAAGTACACGTTTCGCCGCTTCCCGCGCAAGGGCAAACGCTTCCGGCATCATCGAATCAAGGGTTTCCCCGGACGCGAAGCGTTCTCGAAATCGTTGGGTTTGCCGCTTGAATTCCTCGGCGCTAAGTCCCGCCGCCCATGTTTCCTTATCATTTACCGCCTTAACTATAGGGGTAAGCAATTTTAGATCCCGTTCCCGCTGCGACCCAAAAAACAATGTCAAAATTTTTTCTATCATGAGTTAATTTTACCTAGTATAAACGCCGCTTTCAACCAGCCGAATTGCGACAGGTTAAATCTAAGCAGAAAGGGAAGATTTGCGCCATATAAAAATCTAACCATGAGGACACAGCTCCCCGGGGCCGAAGGAACAAACGGGGTTTACCATGGCGCTAACTCTAAACGCCCTAGGGCGGGGTATTAGACTCCACTGCGAATCAACCTTGCGCCGGAGCGGACGCTCCGTCGGCTCCGGCGCAAGAATTTCGCTAAAAAATGCGTTTAAGGAGCGTATGTAACACGGACATAGCCGTCGCGGGAGTGGTTTGCCTCCACATTATTGCCTGCGGGATTTGCCGGTATATTGGAGGCGTTGCCGTCCAGCCGCGATAGCGCGGTATATCCCGCGTCTACAAAGCCGTTGCCGCCGCCGCCTGATGAATTACTATAGGCTCCTTGCATTGTCTGGGCCATGCCGCCTCTGTAACCTCCCCCTCCGCCGCCTGCGCCATAATCTCCGTCACCCTTATCTGTACCTGATCTTCCCGATGAGCCTATGCCGTCTTCATTTCCACGAACAGGAGGAATATTGCTCCCGCCCCAAATAGTATCGAAAACAATGCCGCCGTCGCTTCCGCCGTCAACTCTGCCGCCATGCCACCTGTAGCCTATACCGGCAGTATCTCCGCCGCTGCCATAGCCCGCAACTAACTTGCTTAGAGCGGAATACACTGTTCCGCCACCGCCGCCACCGGCAAACAGAACGCCCGCATCATGCGTAGGTCTATCTCGTATCCCATTGGGATTGGACATCGTGCTGATAAACGTAGCGCCGCCGCCGGAACCGCCGCCGCGCATAACAGTGGCGTTTTTCCCACCGCTTTTTCTGTCGCCGCCCGCGCCGCCGCCGCCAAATGTGGCCGCGGCGCCAGTCAGGGTATAATCATTGTTCTTGCTTCCTTCTTTTCCGCTCTCGCCCGTGTAAACATACAAGGTTGGCGTTATCGAGCTTCCCGTTATTGACGCCTTCAAATAGCCGCCTTTTCCTCCCATATAAGGGTCCGATTGGTCCGGATAATTACCATTACCGCCGCCGTCCGCTCCCCATAACTCAAACTCATACTTGCCACTGGTAAAGCCGTCAGGCACGGTAAACTCCTGCGGCGCGGCTACAAACGTGTAATTCTTTGTCATGCTTCCGGTACTCGTGTTGTACGTCCAGCCCGCTGGAAGAGGCAGCCATGAGGCATATACATCCTGACTCCCGGTTATATTACTATTGGTGAACGCATCCCCGCCGCCGTTCGGCGCTGTCCGCCACCCGCCAAAGATTTTTATTTCCGAACCGTCATATTTAGGGCTTGCCGGCATATTGTTCACGCTTTCGCCGGGATACGTTACCTGTCCGGTGGCGTAAGAGGCCCCGCCGGCTTCCTTGTAGAACGTTATATTGTATGTCTTAGCCCTCCAGCCCGGTTTTACCGTAAGCGCCCCGGTTACGGGCGTGTCCGCCGTAAACTCCCCGCCGCTGCCGCCAGAAATATACCATTTTCCGTCCGTAGTATACCCGGTACGCTCTTCTACCGCGGGCATATCCTGTCCGGCTTTGTTTAACGTATCGTCAGGATACTTTACCGCGCGCGTCTGCGGACTCTTGTCAGCGTAGTCCCAGTCAAACGTTACAACGTACTCCTTACCGTCCCATTTAGCGTAAGCCGTTATGTCCCCCGGTATCTCGCTGTCCGCGCTCAGTTTCCGCTCTTCCCCGCCGTCATACCTGTAATACCATTGATTCGCGGAAACAGGCTCATAGTACGGACGTTCCCCCGTAGGCGGAATAGTCCCGTTTATCTTATGCGTCCCGTCCGAACCTTCGGGCGCGAATAGAAACGTTGAATCCGCCCCGTCGTAAGGCTCAAACGTTATTATGTAGGCGTTATCCGGCGCTTCCATCCACAGCGCGTAGACCGTAAAACTTCCGCTTACCTCCGTTACTCCGGGCGTAAAGCGTTTGGGGTCGTTTGCCGCCGGAACTTTGCCGCTCCCCGAAGACGATGAAATGTTAGTCCTTTGGTCCCTAAACCAGCCCAAAAGTCCCTTGTACCCTGTGGGGGCGTTAGGCTTTTCGTCCTTCCCCAGCGTTACCGTGTTATCACTATCAATAGAGTATACTATCGTCTTTGGAACGGATGTCTTCCCCGCTTTGTTTTCCCCGCCGTTAAAGTTAAACGTAACGGTGTACTCGTTGCCGGCCCAGTGTCCGTAAACCGTTTTGTTGTCTGTAATCACGGTATCCGCCGAAAAAATTTCTCCCCCGGCCCTTTCCGTCCACCAGACCGGCTTCCCTTCAGCGCCTGCCACATGGTAATGCTCCGGCCCGCCTATAAGAGGCGGAAAGTTGTCCGGCGGTATTTTGTAGCCGCCCTCCTCGTCGGGAAGAGCCTGCCTGTTGATGCCGAGAGCATCTTCGGTGTAGAACGGAATAAAGTTTACTATCCTGTAATCCGGGGCTAGTTCCTGCCACCATGCGTAAAGCGTAGTATTTTTAGTTATCCTCATTCCTTCCGTAAAAATATCATCCAGAGGAATTAGGCCGTCCGCGCTGATGTAAGGCGCTTCGGGCGGCGTTTCAGGCTCTTCCGGCGTTTCAGGCTTTTTGGGGACGACAGGTTCGGCGGACGTAATGTTTTGCGGGGTTGGTTTAGAGTACCATCCCACGAAAATCATCCCCGGCCTTTGTATATAGGCGGTGGGAAGTTTGACGACAAGGCCGGAATCTTTGTCCAGAGCGCCGTCAAGGTAGTCCTCCGGCATATCGGTAGTCCAGTAGCCGCCCTGCGGGTCAATGAAAAAGGTGTAGCCGCCCTTAGTAATGCCGCCGTCTTTAGGCTCGCTTCCGGCGTTCCCTTTTCCGGGCGTGTTGTCCAGCGTTGTTGACACATCGCCGCAGGCGGCTAAAAGGACGCATATTGCCAAAGCCGCGGCAGCGATAAATCCCGCGGCAGTTGTAAACAGTCCGCTCTGTTTAGAAAAATAGTTCTGTTTCATATAAACCTCCGTACAAAATGAAAAGCGCCGTTTCCGCATTGCGCGGAAATAAAGGCTTTACACGGCGGCGGCGCAGGAGGATGAGGGATGATTCTACAGGTATTTAAGCTCAAAAACACTGTTTTTGAGCGGCGTAATGAACCCGATTCTATGTATGAGCCGCGCACCGAGACTAAAGTTTTTCATGCACATATAAAAATATACCGTAAAGCGGCGTATATACAAAAAATATATCCGCGAATTGGCGGCAATTCCGGTTTCAAGTATGAAAAACCTCTCTGCGTTTATTCGCAGTGGGGTCTAATACCCCGCCGCTTGCGGCGGTTAGAGTCGGCAACGCCAACAAAAAATGGTATTAGACCCCACAGTTAAATAATTTCCTTAAATGGTATTAGACCCCACAGTTAAATAATTTCCTTACAGAACGAACCACGTAAATAATTTCAACGCCTACAAGATACCTCGCCGCGCAAGCGCGCGCTTGCCGCGAAGTGGTTCATTCGCAGCGGGGTCTAATACCCATATGCGTTTACATAAGAAAATATGTCCGCGAATTGACGCGGATTAACACGAATTGAAACGCCTATTATTTCATAATCCGCGATAATCCGTTTAATCTGCGGACACTTTTAGATTAAAGTATACGCATATGGGTCTAATACCCCGCCCTTTAGGGCGGATCGAGCAGGCAACGCTTACGAGATACCTCGCCCTTTAGGGCGAGGAGGTTCATCAAACCGTTTTCATTTTAAACGCAAGGTCAACGCGCTTTTACCATCTTGAAATCAAAAACGTTTTTACGTTTTTGATTTGCGCGCAAGCGATTGTAGGGGTTGCGAAGCAAGACACGGCGCCCCCTGCGGGGGCGATGTGGCCGGAGCGCGAAAGCGCGCAGCCCAGAAAAGCGCGGTTTTCGCCTGACGCAGGCGCGCCTGCGGCGGGTGAAAATGCGCCCAAAATGAAAAAGTGTTGTTAATACTACGTTGAAACCATGTAAAATCTTAAATTTCCCTGAAACCGGAACCGCCGCGCGAATTGACAGCGCCTTAGAATTATTACCGCAAAGATTCCGCGCTTGCGAAGAAACCGTAAAACGGCTAATCTTTGGCAGCATGAAAGGTGAAAAACAAAGCCTCGTCTGCCGGCTTATTAGGAAACGCGGGATAATCTCCGATATAACACGGCTTGATTTTGAATGGAGCGGTACGCCGCCTAAGGCGGGACAGTTTTTTCTTGTAAAACCCGCGCGCTCCTCCGTGTTTTTGGCGCGTCCGCTGGGCGCTGCGGTGTACGACGAAAACAAAATAGGCTTTCTTGCCGCCGTACGCGGCAAAGGAACGGCGGAACTGGCGGCCATGTACGAAGGCGAAGAAGCCCTTATAACCGGGCCTCTTGGAAACACATGGTCGGATTTCATCCCGGAAGACAATCAAGACAACATTAAAAAACCGCTGGCGCTAATTTCCGGCGGTCTGGGACTAGCCCCCGTTGCCGCGCTCAGTATGGAACTTTTACGCCGCTCTTTTACCAACTTTGATTTTTTTGCCGGTTTCCGGCGAGAAGGCGAAAAAATGATTGCCTCACTTGAAACAGAAGAAAAGATTGATAACGCTGTCATCATAAACGAGGAAGAATACACGGAAAAACACAAAGATACGCCGTCAGGCGGACGCTCCGCCAAGCGCGGCCTCGTTACGGATTTCCTCAACGCGGAAAACTATTCGGCGGTATTTGCCTGCGGCCCCGCGCCCATGCTGCGCGCCGCCGCCGCCAAATGCCGTAATGCCGGCACGCCTTGCTTCGTAAGCCTTGAAGCGCGAATGGCCTGCGGAACCGGAGCCTGCCTTGGATGTTCACTGCCGTCCCGCGGCGGCGCTTTCAAACACTGCTGCTCGGACGGCCCGGTATTTAACGCGGAGGAGGTCTTTTTTGATGAATTTTTTGATGGATTTAACGGGATTTAACGACGGACTTAGCGATGAAATTGACGACAAATTTAACGAATGACCAAGGCGGATTTCAGGACAAACTCTCGCTCAATATAGCGGGCGTTCATTTTCGCAACCCCGTTATCGCCGCCTCCGGGACATTCGGCTACGGCAGAGAGTACAAGGGACTGCTCGACATAGCCGCGCTGGGCGGCATCTGCACGAAGGGACTCACGCTTACGGCGCGGCGAGGAAACGGCGGAACGCGCCTTTGGGAGACAGCTTCCGGCCTCCTTAACTCCATAGGACTTGAAAATCCGGGCATAGAAGCGTTTATCGAAAAAGAACTGCCGCGCCTTAACGCGCTCGGCCCCGTCGTTATAGCGAATTTATCCGGCGGCAGCATCGACGAGTACCGGCAGGGCGCGGAATTACTCTCCAACTCGTCCGTTGACATGATTGAACTAAACATTTCCTGCCCAAACGTAAAATCCGGCGGCGTAAGTTTCGGCCTAACGGTGGAGGCGGCGGTTTCCGTAGTCAAACCGGTTCGTTCCGTGTGCAAAAAACCGCTGATAGTAAAACTTTCCCCCTCCGCCCCCAATCTTGCCGCCGTTGCGCGAGCCTGCGAGGAGAACGGCGCGGACGCGCTTTCACTCGTTAATACGTTTACGGGCATGGCCATCGACATTCATAAACGCCGGCCTGTTTTCGACAACATTACGGCAGGACTTTCCGGCCCCGCGATACGCCCCCTCGCTCTGCGTATGGTCTGGGAATTGTACGGGCAGGTGAATATTCCCGTCATAGGTTTGGGCGGTATTGCCTGCGCGGACGACGCCATCGAGTTTTTGATGGCCGGAGCCGCCGCGATACAGGTAGGCTCCGCCACATTCGCCAACCCCCGCGCGATGAATCAGATTATCTCCGGCATAGAAACCTATATGCGTAAAAACGGGCTCCGCGATATAAACTCATTTAATCTGCGTCAGGCGGATAAGGAGAGGAAGCGGGATTAAAATATGAAAGATAATTTTATGAAAGATAAATTTTAGAATTAGGGCGCATTTTTGGCTTTTTTCAAAAGCCAAAAACCGGGCTATCCGCTATTATGAAAACGCAAGCGTTTTCATACCGCTTCTATCCCTTGCGCGCGAATCAAACCGCTTTCAGCGGTTTGATTTTTCTGAGTTTGCTTAAGCAAACCCGTTTGCGCGTGGCGCATACTCGAATTATCTTATGAAAAGCGCCTGCGCGCCCGCTTAATCCCGTTATAAACCGGAATCCGGCCCCGCAGAACCAATATTGTTTTTTTTCAAGACTTCCGGTAAAATATGGTCTGTTAAACGCCGCGCTAAATATTCCGCGCGGCATTTAACGGATGCGGACGCTTAAGCCCGCCGCGTCTAAACTTTATACAGGAGGTCTTTCATGAAAAAGACACCGTTAAAAACCGTTAGTATTTCACGGGGGGGGGGGGGGGATGTTTTATCCCTGATTTTTTTACTCCTCGCCTTTGGATGTTCCAACCCTGAAGTAAGTATTTCCACCCCGACCGGAGAGGCGGAAACAGGCCCCTTTACAGTCAAGGTTGCGGACGGCATATCCACTGTTGTGACAGAGGAAGGCTGGGAAAAACCTTTCATCGTCATAAGCAAGGTGGGCGGCGCCGACGTTACAGACGACACCCCGACGCCTATCAAAGTCAACGCCGGAACTGTTATAACGCTGACGGTAACAGTACCGGAAGCCTACATCGTAACCAACCTTAAAATAATAAACAGCGGTCTAGCCCCGTCAAAAACCAGCGGGGACAACGTAAATCCGGCGACATACACGTTCAAAGTAACAGGTACCAGCACAATTTCCGGACAGCTTACGCCCAAAGACCCCGACGCCCTTATCGGTATAAACGCTATGTTTGTCAATACCCTGCAAGAATTGCGGATAGCTCAGGGGGAACTGGCGGTCAAAGCGAATGTGCCGTCAAATGTCCGGTCTCTTAGAAACGGCAATGATACCGGAGACGGCGGCAACGATACTCCTACTGACACGGAGACGGAAAGCGTCTTTGATGAAGAAATAACAGCGTACACGGCGACCGTTCCGTTCAGCGGCTATCCGGCGGTAGTTACCGCTACGCCAAGCGAAAGCGAAGCGGGCGTGGAAATTGATATTCCGCAAATTAAGACGGACGGCGTGTATAAAGTTAGAATCACGGTTACCGCGCCGTTCTGGAAACTGTACCCGAACTACACGCCTAGCGGCGGCGACCCGGCCTTGCCGGACGGCGCGGCGGGAAATAAGACAAAGACCTACACCATCGACGTTACGCGGGAGGCGGGAAGCGGCGACACAAGTCTAAGCTCGATTAGCTCGCATCAAACGGCTTTGACAAACGAAGGAGGCAATGTATACGCCGGAACCGTGTCTGCCAATATTAGCGGCCTGCAAATAAACGCGGCGGCGGCACATTCAAACGCGAAAGTACAGGTTGTTTTCAACGGCGAAACGAAGCCCGCAGACATAAATAACGCGGCGAATAGTATATCGACAACGGTGTCCGGTCTTGAAGAAGGTGCGAATACCATAACGGTAAAAGTAACTGCTGAAGACGGGGAGACGAATGCGGAATACGCCGTAAAGATATTCAAGGAAGTGCAGTCGGAAGACACTAAAACTTTTAACGCCTCAGGCGGCGCGGCCCGCTTGCAAGAAATTGACGGGATACTGTACGAAATCCATACGTTTGCGGCAGATGATGAAACGGCGTTGGGCGG
>JAITDS010000099.1 GCA_031282435.1 Spirochaetaceae bacterium | reverse complement strand
CCCCCCCGCGTTTTCCATTGTTGACTGCATCGTTACAGACATGAACGGCGCGTAATTGTCATCTGTGCATAAAACTATCGGTACGGTTTCATTATTATCCATGCGTAGCTCCTACCATTTAAACTTTGTTCGTATATTTGATTAATACCTTTTTTAGTTCTCACGTTTTTTGTCATCCGTGTCAACGTAAATAACACGAATTCCCAAAATCCGCAAGGCGGACCACCCGGGATTAAGCCCGCATAGCTTGTTTCCGCCAACGCCGCCTTCACTAAAAATGCACTCTATACACTTAAAGTATTGTTAATTTTCTTTCACTTTTCCTTCATTTGTCAAGCCGCCGCGTTGCCTCATTGGACTTGTTCCATAACCCGGTTGCTTATCGAACAAGTTTTTAGCGGTTGTTGACCAAGCCAAGCATGGCGGCCATGCTTGGCTTGGCTTGCAGAAACTGAAGTTTTTGAACAACTCTATTGAAAATGTTACCGAAAATGACTTATGCCTCAAGAGCTAATGCGGGCTGGTGGCTTTACGCCTGCCGCTTTAATCTGTTACGCTTTTCTATAGAAACGTCCATGAAACAAATTATTTTCTGTGTTTTTTTCGCCCTTCAGTGTATTACGGTTGTTTATTCTAAGGACAGGTTGGCCGTACTGCCTTTTTCCGGAGGGACCGGGGATGAAGGCGATGCAATAGCCGAGCTATTCTCATTTACCACGGAACTGAATCAGGAATTTGAGCCGGTGCCGCGTACAACCATAAATCGCGCGATAGCGGCGGAACAGAGGTTTCAAAAAGATTTAGGCGTAACGGACGTAGAAAATGCCGCCGCGCTGGCGGAAAATCTTGGCGTTCAGTATGTTGCGTGCGGCGGCATCACCAAACTGGGCGACCGGAAACTTCTCATTATCTCGATACTTGACGTTAGGGAACTGCGTCTAATTTCAGGCGATATACAAAGTTATCGGGCGATAGAAGACGTTCGTTCAAAACTTCCGTCTATGGCGCGTACAATAGTTGACAGCGCTCAAAGGGACGTTTCCGGTTTGCCGAGACTTGCCCTTCCTCCGGTAAATCTTATAGGCGGCGCGGACACCCGCAACTCGGACACACTTGCCCAAATCTTGGCCATCAATCTAATTAGAAACAGGGCGTACGCCGTGTACCCGCGAACTTCAAGCCTTGATCAGATGAAAACGGAGTATAAAGATAAGCGGTTGACGGTTTTAGATGAGGATACGCTTCCTAATATGGCTCTTTCCGTAAACGCCCGGAAACTTGGCGCTGAAACTATGTTTAACGCGGCGGTAATTGATTTGTTTACTATGGTTCAGACTGCCGGCGGTTCAGTGGACTACAGGACGCTCGAAGACGGGATTTTGGCTATGGAATCTCTTGCTTTAAAACTTTCCGGTATAACTACCGACTATATAGCCGGTGATGCGGGCGCTTTCTATTACGCTATAGACGCCATTAACTCGAATAACATGGATGGTGTATACACTATACTCGTGGACGGCGAGTTTGACGGCGCCGTAAATTTTATCCCTAACGGGAACAAAACCATCACTATTAGCGGTACTTCTCCCGCTTCCAGAATACATAACGGGGGCTTGACCTCCGCTCTTTTTACAGTGCCTAACGGCATAACTCTTGTACTTGGAAATAATATTACACTTCGGGGTAACAACGAAAGTTCTGTTACAGTTGATGTGCGGGGAGGAAATCTTGTAATGAAAGCCGGCGCCGTCATACAAAGCGGCAGACGCGGCGCTTTGATGGTTCGCGGCGGCGGTAGTTTTAAGATGGAGGGCGGCGAGATAAGCGGGAACATTAAATTGTCCGGCGGCGGCGGCGGAGTATACGTAGGTGTCAGCAGTTCTTTTATAATGGAAGAGGGTATTATAAACGGTAATGCGGCGGAATTTGGCGGCGGGGTCTATGTGTCCGGCGGCGGCGCTATATTTACGATGAAGGGCGGGGTCATAAAAGGCAATAAAGCGGAGTTTGGCGGCGGGGTCTATGTGTCCGGCGGCGGCGCTATGTTCACGATGACGGGCGGTTCTATAAACGGAAACTCCGCTAAATGGGGCGGCGGTGTATATATAGAAAGCGGCAGATTCGTTAAAAATGGCGGGCGAATAGATGGCGACAATTCATCATTCGACGAATCGCGAGTCTTTGTTCTTGACGGCAGCAAACAACGCATAACGGCGGCGGGTTCGGGCGTATATATGGACAGCAGTAAGCAGGGAAAGGCCGGAGGATGGGAGTGAGACTGCGGACATGAATGAAATACCGCCTTACCTGCAAGATTTGAATGAAGAACAACGCGCCGCCGTGTTTCATGAAGGAAAACCGCTGTTAATTTTGGCGGGGGCAGGTTCCGGGAAAACACGGGTGGTTACGACCAAAATAGCGTATTTGATACGCGAGAAATTTGTAAACCCGCGTTCTATTTTGGCGGTAACGTTTACTAACAAAGCGGCGCGGGAAATGGCGGAACGGGCCACCGCTATAGAAAGTTCGGCTACGGACGCGATGCTGCGGACATTTCACTCGTTTGGGGCTTGGTTTCTGAGGCGTAACGGGGAATATGCCGGTCTTTCATCGAATTTTGTTATTTATGACGATGAGGATATGGTTACCGTGCTTGCTTCTATAATCGAAGGCAAGAAAAAAAATGAATTAAAACTTATCGCTCATCAAATATCCAGAGCAAAGGATTATTTTTTTACACCGGAAAGCGCCGATTTGGTGTTTATTAACCATAAAAGTGAGTTCCGTAAAATATACGCGCAATATGAAGACGCGCTGCGGAAAACAGGTAACGTTGATTTTGGTGATTTGATAAAGAAACCGGTTGAGATTTTGAGGGATAATCCCGGCGTTGCGCAAAAACTACATGATAGATTCCGTGTAATCATGGTGGATGAGTATCAGGACGCGAATGTCGCCCAGTTTGAGTTATTAAAAGCAATATGTTCACCGGAAACTTATGTATGTGTTGTTGGTGACGATGACCAGTCTATTTACCGTTTTCGCGGCGCGGAAGTAAAAAACATTCTTGAATTTCCCGACCGTTTCGGCGGCGCGGACATTATCCGGCTCGAAAAAAATTATCGTTCAACCTCTCATATACTTGATGTGGCGGACTCTGTTGTAAGGCGTAATACGGGACGGCTTGGTAAAGAACTAAAAGCGGAACGTGGAGCCGGTGTTAAACCCATGCTTGCTTTTTTGAACGATCAAGATAATGAGGCGCGTGAATGTGCCGCTCTTATAGATAATTCCGTGCGTGTAAAAAAGAATAGCGCATATTCAGATTGGGCGGTGCTGTACCGCACCAATGCCCAGTCGTTTGGGTTTGAAAATGAATTTTTGCGCCGAAAAATACCCTACCGCATTGTCGGTTCGCTTAAATTTTACGAAAGGGAAGAAATTAAAGACGCGCTTGCCCTGCTTTCTTTTGTTGTAAACACGAAAGACGAGGTAAGTTTTCGCCGTGTTGTAAACAAACCCTCACGCGGCATCGGCGCATCGGCGCTTGAACATATTCTTTTAGAACGCGCCGCCGCGGATTGGGACATTGAGGCTGCCGCGGAAAACTCCGCGCAAGGACTTTCCGCAAAAGCCCGTGCGGGTGTAGTCTCGTTTTTAGAAGCTATAAACAATGCGCGAAAAACGCTATTGACACCTCAGCAGGAAAACGGCGCACAGGTACCGGACGACTCCTCTCGTATTTTAAAAGCGGCGCAAGGACTTTCGCGTTGTGTGGCGGACTTAATAGAAAACGCGGGTATAGCGGAGTACCACCGCTCGCATGACGAGGTAAGCGGCGAAACGCGGGTTTCAAACTTGCAGGAACTGGTGAACGGCGCGGTTTTATACGATGCTACGCCTGAAGGACTGGCGGATTTTTTGGAACGTATAGCGCTTGACCGTGCGATTGAACAGCAGGATGACGGAGAGTCTCGCGTAACGCTTATTACGGTGCATAATACAAAGGGGCTGGAATTTAGAAGAGTTATCATGACGGGCTTAGAACAAGGACTTTTTCCTAGGAACGATAAAGAAGGGGATGATTTAGAAGAGGAACGCCGCCTTTTTTATGTGGGCGCTACGCGGGCGATGGATGAATTGTACTTGACAAGCTGCGCGTGCCGCCGTGTATTTGGACAAACTACGCCGATGGCCCCTTCTCTTTTTTTAGAAGAGGTTGACATCTCAAAAATGCGAATCGTCGGCAGTCCGCCGTACGGCTTTAAGCTTCCCTCCGTAAAAGAAAAGAGCGGGAAAGCCGCCGGCCATAAGCAAAAAGTAAGCTCCGATGGCCGTTGGCGGCTTGGCGACCGAGTGTTCAATGAAGACTGCGGCTACGGCGAAATAAACGCTATTGATGAAGATGCCGAAGGCCCCGTCATCACCGTTTGCTACGAAAATGGCCGCCGCCAGCGTTTTTTAAGCCGCGCCCAAAGCTCGCGGTTCATGAAAATTAGGGATTGACGCGCGAAATATTATCAAAGCCTCAAACGGCTGAAAAATATCTGATATGCAGTCGTCCGCTTCCACTCTCCTGTTCGACACCCGCTTCTACCTGAAAAAGCTCGCGTATCAACAGCGGGGTAAGAACCTCTTCCGGAGTTCCGGCGGCGGCAACGCGCCCGTTTTTTAAAGCTATAATTTTATCGCAGCAACGCGCCGCAAGGTTTAAATCGTGTATAGAAGCAAAAACAGTTGTATTAGGACGTTTTTTTATCATATCCATAATCAAAAGCTGCTGCCCGATATCAATATGATTCGCGGGCTCGTCAAGAATTATTATGTCAGACCCTTGAGCGAATACGGCGGCAAGAAGAACCCTCTGCTTTTCTCCACCGGAAAGGCTTAAAAAACTTCTATCGCGCAGTTCGTACAATCCGAGTTGCCGCAAAGCGTCTTCGCATATCGCAAGATCCCCGCGTGTGGCAGTTTCCAAAAAATTCTTTCTGGCATGGCGGGACATCAAGACCATTTCTATTACAGG
>JAITDS010000097.1 GCA_031282435.1 Spirochaetaceae bacterium | reverse complement strand
TGAGCCGCGCAAGCGATTGAAGCGGAATTAAACAGGACGGCGTTTTGCGCCGTCCTGTTTAATTGGAGCGGAAAGCGCGGTTTTTGCGCCGCTTTAGCGGCGTGAAAATGCGCCCGAATAATGATTGCCGGTTTTAAGCGTATTTCCCGGTTGGACAATGCCCCTTTGCTTGTTGAAGTCAAGGCAGAGGGGCCGCCGGCGGTCAACCGGGCGGTTTATTTCACGGATGCCTTTGCCCTGCGAAGTTGAATTACAAAGGTGATTACGGTTATTAAAAGCAGGATAATCTGTGGTATCAGCGTTTCCAGCGTGGGGTATATGCCCAGTATGTCGATAGACGGCACTGCCGGTATGGGGCTGACGCTTACTACATTGCCTTCCTGAAGTTCTTTTATGCCGTTTCCGGTGAACGTGATTGACATTGCAAACAGCAGGACGCTTGTACCTAAAAAGAAGGGTTTAAGCGGAAGACGCAGGCTTATTACACGGATTAGTATGTATATGACGACTAGCGCCGCTATGCCTACAAATAACCCCAGCCAAATCATGTCGATATAAGTTTGGGTGCTGGCGAGTAATGCTTGATAAAATAGGATTGTTTCGGCCCCTTCACGAAACACCGCGAGGAAAGCGGCAAAAGCCAGCGAAAACATACTGCCTTTGCCGATTGAGGTTTCCACTTTGCTTTTGATATATCCTGTCCATGCTTCCGCCTCGGCTTTTGACACCATCCAGTTACTGACATAGAACAGCACGGCTACGGCTAAAAGCATCGTTGCCCCCTCTACTATTTCCTGATTCTGGCCGCCTGCGGTGCTGGTAATCTGATTCAGTATCCACGCCATAATGACGCTTGCCGCCAGCGCTATCAGCGACCCCAAGTATACCGGACGGGCGCTTTTCTTGTTGCCGCTTTTTAACAGGTACGCGATGATTGCTCCCACTATGATTATAGCCTCGAAGCCTTCGCGCGTTATTATCAGCAGTGAGCCTAAGAAGACCATTAGGGGGCTTTCTTTTTTGCCGTCAAGCCGGGCGGCGTCTTCTTTAAGGTAGAGGGACAGCGTATCAAGACCCGCTTTGACTTCTTCACGCGGCGCTTGGTTGACAATGGCCTTTTTTACGGCGCTGAACTGGTACTCCACCTGCGCGGCTCTAGCGCCTGAGATTCTGCTCATGACGATTTTTTCAAAGCCTACTTTTTCGTAAAATTGAAAATAGGCCTCGTCTACCTGTCCCTTTGCCCCCTGACGGTCGCCCGAAACATAAAGGGCATTTGCTTTATCCAGAATAGCGGACATTTCTTCCGCTATTTTCCCCCATTGCCGTGTCTGAGCGGCAGGTTCTTCGTTTCCGTCGAGTCTGTCCGCGGTAACACGCAATAAATGTAAAAGCTCCTTGTAAATTTCCCATATATCCCGCTGGCTTTTTCCCTCGTTCATGGATGTTTTTACATAGTTAAACCAGTCTTCTATATTTTGCGCCCGTTCTTTAGAAATCGCCGTTGTTACCTGCGCCTCGAATCCTGTGTTTTGGTACTCCGAAAAAACAGAATCTACGAGCGCGCCGGCATTTTCCACGTCTCCGGATACATAACTGTAATAGGCATCGTTCAAAACAATGCGCCATTCTTCTTCAGTCTCATACCACGAAGCGGCAAATAACGGCATGGCCATTGTAGACCACAAGAACGCCGTCAAACATAAAGCCGCTAATTTTTTACTCATTCGAATCCTCCTAAATTAGTCTTGACAAACAGTAATCCAAAGGTAGCGCCCTCTAACTCTATTGTCAAGCGTATCGCCGGTCAGCCGTCCGCCAGCGGGCCGTCAGCGGCCTTCCTGCCCTGCCCTTTGTCAGAAAATAGGCATTGGCTCATGGGAAGTATGTTTAAATTCGATAATTTCAATAGTAGAGGGTTGGGCGCATTTTTGCCCGCCTTTGGCGGGCAAAAACCGGGCTTTTCGGGGCATGGCCACGCCGCCCCCGCAGGGGGCGGCGCGTCTGCTCGCCGCTTCGCGGCTCCGCACCCCTACAATCCCATTGCGCGCCGCAAGCGCGGACGCGCTTGCTTCGTCAAAAACGCATACGCGGTTTTGACTGTACGGAGTTTGCGCGAAGCGCAAACCCAAGCTGTTTAAGGACCACTTTCAGCGGTTTGATTTCATTGTAAACGGCAAATGAGGAGAGGAAACCCGCTGGCAGGGCGGGTAGCAACTAAAGTCAACGCCCTTTTCAAAGTGAACGCGGGGCAGTAAAGCGGCTGGCCGCCCCGCCGGTAGTGGGGAGGGGGCTACCTGCTTTTGTTACCTTGGAGGTTTTGAATTACTCTGTCGGTTATATCGATGGCCGGACTGTACCATAGAATACCTTTTACGTCTTTTAGGTTTAGAACCATGCTGTACCCTTCGCTTTCGGCGACAAGACGCAGTTCGTTGTATACCTGCTCCAAAAACGTTGACGACTGGGAGAGCTTTTTCTTTTGGTCTTCAAGCTCCGCCGTTTTTAACTTGAAGTATTCTTTTAGGAATTCACTTTTTTTGTATATTTCATTTTCAAGCCTGACGGCTTTTTCATTATCGCCCTGTAATTCCGCGTTACTCTGCGAGCTTTTGAGGTCCTGTATCTCCCGCGTCATGCGGTCAACATCCGCCTGAACCCGCGCGCTGCGTTCCTCAAAATCGCGTACCACCCGTGATTCCTTAAAAAAAGCGGTATACACTTTGGTCATATCTACAACCGCAAAACGAGTAAGCTGCTGCGCCGGAAGCAACATTGGAATCACAAGCAAACATATATGCGACAAAACTATCTTTTTCATAAAGGAACTCCTTCAATTAAATATATAATATAAAGCAATAAAGTTGTTTGGAAACTTCAATTTCCGCAAGCCCGGCACGGCTTGGCCAACTTCCGCTAAAAAACGCCGGTTAATAAGTTGAAATCGCGAATGAAATGACAAAATCTATTCCTGACGAACCGTCGTCACCCGGTACGCCGCCTATAGCGCCGCGCTGCCATTGAAAATTACCGTTGGGAGTGCTAAAACGTTTTAAGAACAGGAAACGGAACGGAAACTGCGGCAGCGCGAAACGTAGCCCCGCGCCAAAGCTGTAGCGCATATCGTCCGCAAGCGTGTGTCCTTCCGACGAAACTTCTTTGAACATATCGGAAGGTTTAGGACGCCGCGCAGCCGCGTCAAAAAACAAATCAAGGGCGAGTATCCCCGGAAAAACCGGTATCCGCACCTCCGCCCAGTTTTCCCACAAGGCAAGACCGCGGTTAAGACGCTCACTTGTCCAGCCGCGTCCTATGAACATTCCGTCTATGGAAAGTTTGTTCGCGTCCTCTATAATAGCCTGTTCGTGAAACAGCATCGGAAAAATAAACGACATTCCCGTATGTACTCCAAACACGCCTTTGAACGCCCATTTTTCACTTACCTGCCAGTTCCACAAAGTATGAAACCATTCCAGTTTTGTATCACTGCGGGAATAGTATTCCAATTCAAGATTATTTGGTAAAAGCCCGTAAAATCCGATACGCTCGCTGGCATAGTATCCCCTTGACGGGTCGTAGTAAATATCGCGGTCATCCAGAGAAACGCTGAAAGCCATTGAGTCGGAGGGAGTCCATTGTTTGTTGCGGTCCCGTATGGACGGGTCAAACGCCCTGTAAATTTCGCCGTTAAAATCGTTATATCTCACACCCGTTCTTATGCTGCCGCCTACACTCAATATGCCTAACGGTATATTCCAGCGGTAGCCGGTAGAAAAGCCCAACGATAAGTTCCATTGTTCATACTGCATAAGGAAGGCTTCGGAAGGAAGTTTCCCGGCGTCATCGTACTCCTCAAACGAAGAGAAACCGTCGGGGAAAGCCCCGTCCTCATCGCCATTGAAAAACGGCGGATGGTTATCCATGGCGGCAAGACGCTGGGCGTGCTGCAACGAAAGGTCAAAGCCGCCGGAAAGCGGAAGCCCGAACAGCCACCGGTGCGTGTATCTCAGCGCGATACTTTGGACTTCCGGCGCGGCGTTTATCTCTAGGCCGGTAATGTTGCCGGTTCCGCGAAAATTCCTGTCGTTCCATTTTAGAATGAGTGAAATCGGGAAAGCGTCCGGGTCGCTTGAACCGGAGAATGAAAGTCCGGCCTGAATGTCCGTAGTAGGCTGTTCTTCAACGTTGATTATCAAATCCATTAGACTGTCCGCGCTGCCTTGCGGCGTATCGGGGAACACGTTTGAAAAATATTGCAGATTGTAAAGATTACGCAGTCCCGTCATCACCTTTGTTTTTGAAAAAACGTCTCCGGGTTCAAGCGGGAGTTCGCGCAGTATTACATAATCTTTTGTTTTTTTATTGCCGCGTACTATGATGCGTTCTATGTGGGCTCTGCCGCGTTCAACTATCGGCACAGTGTAAGAGATAGTGCCTGTTATCGTGTTTCGCTGTTCTTCCCGCCCTATCGTGTTGAATATATAACCGTTTTCAAAGTAGAGGTCGGCAACGCGCTGTAAATCCTGTTCAAGCCTGCCCGCGTTTATGACCTCTCCTTTTTTTGAGAATATCTGTTTTTGCAGTTCTTCGGTGGAAAATATATGATTCCCCGTGAAAGATACGCCGCCGAAAGTATATATTGGACCTTCGTATATGTGAAAAACAAGGGTAAGATAGTTGCCTTTGCTGTCAGAGCGTAATTCGCGGGTTACGTCCGTTACTTCCGCGTCTATATAACCGCGGTCATGGTAGAAACGGTCTATCGCGGCGCGGTCGGCAATGAGTTTGGCCTCCTGAAAAGCGCCGTCATTCAACAGATTTTTTTTCTTAAGTGAAAGCTGATTTTGCAACGTGCCGCTTGAAAATACGCTGTTACCTTCAAATTGGATTGCCTCTATCGTTATTTTTTCGCCTTCGTTTATGATGAACGTAACTTTTATACTGCCGTTTTTGTCCGTGGAGGTTTCGGCGGCTACGCTTACGTCAGGAAAACCTTTTTCAAGATATTTGTTATAAACGGCTTGTTCGTCAATGCGTATTTTAAGCTGATTTACTACATCGTTGGGTTTTAATGAAATAACGTCCAGCAGTTCGTTGCGCCGCAGTCCCTTGTTGCCTTCAAACACGATGCTCGAAACGAACGGACGCTCGACAACGGTAAAATGGATTATAACGGCGCTGCCGAGCGGGTCGGCGGGAACGGCGCTTGGGTTTATTTCCTCGAACAGTTCCAGCGCGTAAAGCTGGCCTGTTAACTCCCAGAAAAGTTCATCGGTAAATGTTTTGGCTACGTACTGTCCGGTTACGCCTTCAAGATCCGAAGGTTTTACATGATTGAGTCCGTCAAACGTGATTTTTTCTATCGGTTTGCCGACATACCAGTCGTCATCTTGAGCGAAAACAGAAACGGCGCGAAAAAGACTTATTGTAACTATAAGCGCCGCGATAATTTTGGTTTTTGTAAACAAATACGGCGAATTCCTTTTAACATTCAATCTCAAAATACGATAACCCCAAAAACAGTCTTAGTCAATGTACCCGGCGCAAGCCCCGGCAATTCCAATTTCAAATATGAAAACCTCTCCGCGTTTATCAAATATACGCTTTTAAGCCGCGCAAGCGATTGTAGGGGTTGCGAAGCAAGACACATTGCCCCCGCAGGGGCGATGTGGCCGGAGCGCGAAAGCGCGCAGCCCCGAAAAGCGCGGTTTTTACGCCGCTAAAGCGGCGTGAAAATGCGCCCAAAATGAAAAAACACCGCTAATACACCGTTG
Source organism: Spirochaetaceae bacterium (assembly GCA_031282435.1). Classification (GTDB taxonomy): domain Bacteria; phylum Spirochaetota; class Spirochaetia; order Treponematales; family Breznakiellaceae; genus JAIRMY01. Next base: position 23,393 of record JAITDS010000097.1, on the reverse strand, counting down.
AAACCATGTAAAACGTTGAATTTTCCCGAAACCGGAATCGCCGCGCAAGCCCGGACGGTTTCATTCGCGACGGAGTTCAACACCCGCTCGCGTATTAAACGGATTATGAAATAACAGGCGTTTCAATTCGTGTTAATCCGCGTCCCCGTTTTTCTTAACAAGATACCCTAAGGCAGCGTCCATTTTTTTGACAAAGTTATCTTGTTATCGCTTATCCAAATATTTTCAGGATGCGTTGGAACCAGATCCCACCGTATATCGAACAAAGGCCCTTTAAATTCCATGCTTAGGTCGGGTTCTATTATCAAGCCGCCCATATCCGTGCTGTACGGGTCGTAACGCAGTGAAAGCATTGCCTGAAGAAATAGACCTGCCCCTATGTACTTACCTAAAAAAACAGTTGTGTTATCAAAATAGTTACCGATTTGCGTAGCGTTTCTTGTTTGCAGCTGGTCTTCACTTTGCGCCGCGCTGTCGTCATCATCGCGGAACACGTTCATCAAGATAGCGTTCTGTAAAGCCTGCGTGCGAAGCGAAAACATATCTATATGCAAAAAATCGCGGACAGTCCTTTCAAACTGCCTTACAACGCCAAACTGGGCTAGAACGTCCGCAGTAGAAGATACGAAAGCCCGCTGTATCGCGTTCTCCTCTGTTGTAGCGCCCGCGAATTTATCGCCCAGCAACGTGAATATTTCAATTTGAGAGAGCGGCGGGTTCGAGTCGAAACGCGGCGTGAACGAGCGTAGCGGCTGATTTTCGATAATCATCGAGATAGTAACCGGCTCATTATTCGTCCGGTCCCGCGTCTCCGCCACAACGCTGAAACGCGGGTCAAACTGGATTTCGCTTTCGTTAAAGCTCATGGAACCGTTTTTTATATAGAAACTACGCTGGAAGTAGAATACTTCGCCGCCGCGTATGTCTATATCGCCGTTTATGGAAAAATGACCGGAAAGACTGTCGCTTTCAACCCTTAGACTGGAACCGGCTGACGCATAGGCTTGAAGTATCGGAATATCCGCGTTTGGCCAAAGAAATTCAACTTTTCTGCCTGCCGTGATCCTGATGTTGGTCTGTACCGGCATATTTGGACGTGCCGTTTCGCCCGAACCGGCGGGCGCTTCTTCCGCCGCCGGAGAAATTTCTATGTTGTCACTGCCAATATCGCCTAAAATATTCAACGCCTGCCCGTCGCTGTTCAGATTGAGAATACCGAAAACCGTCCCTTTTAACAGAAAACCCGCTATATTCATGTTGAGCGGTATAGCTTCGGACTGTTCGACGTTGAGAGCCATGTCAAAAGACGAAGGCCGCCAGCGGGAGATTCGCATGACGCCGCTCAAACGCCCCTGACCCCGCCCTATCCAGACGTTCACCGGTTCAAGGCGTATTTCGTTGCCGGAAAACGTTAAAAAAGCCGGAGTGGGGCCTATTTCTTCCGTCAGTAATGACGGAACGTTGAGCCGCAGACTGTTCACAACCGCCGTGCCAAAGAATTCAGGGTCGCGTAACGAGCCGTGAACACGCAGAGCGGCAATAACAAAACCACCCGGAATCGATATGTTTTCTAGCGGCGTATAACGCCAGAGCGATGATAAATCAACATAGAAATTGGAAACTTCCGCGTCAATCATGCCGTCTTTGATGAAGCCGCTTATTGTACCCAGCGCCGGAGACGGATACGAAAACGCCGCAAAAAAATCGCCTTCCCCGTTCATGTGAAGACGTATCATGTCTTCCGGCCCACCTTCGATGTTCCAAATGTTTCCTAGTCTTGAAAATTTTAAGTCGAAATTTTCGACGCTCTCGAATGTGGCAAAGCGCGTGTTTTTAAATTCCATTACGCCGTCAAACGACCTAAGCGCCGAACCGGCGTTAAACCACGAAGTAATCTCCGCAAAACTGGCGCTTATGACTATATCCGCGTTAAATTCACGGTCAAGCGTTTCTCCCCGCAGACGCGCCCGCGAATTGAGTTTTGACTCCCCCAAGTCTATATTTAGAAAGTCGATGTCGGCAAAAAGACCGCCGTAACTTAAGCGGGTTTCTCCAAGAACGAAACTTGTATCGTCAACGGACCCGCGCCCGCTCAACGTAACCGGAATGTCATAGAAAAGACCGCGCAGTGACGAAAGGTCGAATGCGGCGGACCAGTTTTCCGGCGTTTTGAAAAATCCTATCCCGCCTGTAATAAACATATTGCCGGCGCCGCTCACGAAACGCCCGCTCTGTAAATCTTTAAGCTCCAGCCATAAGAAAAGCGAATCTTCCGCCCAACGCAGTTGGGCGTTCAGAGTTTCGCTGTTGGAAGCGTCCCGTAAATCAATATTTCCTGTAATAACCGCTTCTTCATGCCTAAAAAATCCTTCCCAGCTTCCAAACGCGCTGCCGTACAACGCCCCGCGCCCGTCGTCAAAATATATACGGCTAAATTCCGCCCCGTCCTGGTCAACACGTCCGGCAAACTCAATGTCCCCTCCGGATGAGAACATACTCTTTGCGCCTGAGATTTTGAATCTTCCAATGTTGAACATCCATGAGGCGGGAGAATCGTAGCGGAATTCCGCTTCGGCGCTCAATTCCGCGAAACCGTCGCCCATAGGGAAACGAGGCGATTCTATAAACAAAATGCCGGTAAAAGCCCCTGCCGGCGAGCGGTTTACGTTCAAATTTAAACCAAAAGAACTGGAAACCTGTATAGAATTTTTATCGAGTATCGCCGCCTGTAACGTATACGAACTGTTTTTGGTACGCAGCTCCGAATCAAAAACCATATCGTTTACATCCTCAAAATCGCCGCGCGCCGATATATCCACGCCTCCGCCGTTCCAAACAAGATGACTTTCGCTCAACTCAAAACCGCCTTCGGTGCCGGAAATTGAAAGACTAGCCCATATATTGCTGTTGCCCTGCCATACCACAATCAAGTGAGGCACATTGTACAACATATCCTTGAAGTCTGTGGAAACAAAAATTTCACTTGTAATAAGAATATTGTCAAGAAAATTATAAGCCTGAGCGGGGAAATAGGGCAGCTCTACCGCGCATCCGGCGATTTTTATTAAATCGCGCAGTGAAAAAGACTCCGGTTCCAGACGTATTTCCATATTTTTATTGTCAAAATCGAAAGAACCGTCCACAGAAACGGGCGAAAAACTTGCTTCGTCATAAGTTTCCGTGTTTTTGATGCTGAAAGCCGAGGCGGTAAAGTCAAAATCACTGCCGGTACGACTTATGCTTATATCAAAAGCCTGCAATTCCACACCGCCGGAAGACTGGCTTGCCGGAGCTCTTACGAATAACGTATCGGCAAAAAGATTGATTGTATTTCCGTAAGACGACACAAAAAAACCGCCGTTCAAAGAATTACTTTTATCTTTGTCCCCCGATTTTGTAAAATTGAAATCATTAAAAGTAAGATTTCCGGCAGGCATAAACGGAGTAAAGTTGAAACTGCCCACCCAAGACAAATCGCCGCGCGGCGTTGAGACTTCAAGGACGTTAAAATAAACGCTTTCCGCGCCGCCCCGCGCGTCCAGATTAAAACTTCCGTTCCCCGCCGGGGAATTCTTGCCAAAATCCCCGCTAAGCGCGGCGCTGTACGCAAGACCTTCCGCCTTATTGAACGAAGCGGCGGCCTTTCCGTAAAACCGCGTTCCCAGCCAGCTATTCCATTCCCTTAGTTCCGGCGAAAAACGCAGTATGCGCGAAGGCGTAAAACCGTCAAAACTCGCCCGCCCTTCCAACAAAGATTCCGTGATATTATAACTTATAGATAAATCGTAAGGCTCTCTGTCCCCGACTTTTTGAAGATTTATAGTATTATCATTCAAACTTGCAAGTAGATTCAGCCTGTTTACAGTAAAAAAAGATGATTTTACCGATTCAAGACTTATTTTTATCCCGCTTTTACCGTTCCGCGTGTCATAAATTCCGTCAATCCGAGTCGAAAGAGACACGTCAAACGGTTTCTGGGCCGCAAATCGCGTTTCCGCGCCGGCAAAAAGATGAAAACGAAGCGTTTTATTGATTATTTGCGCGGAAAGGTCTACTCCAAGCGCGTTTATCATACTTTGACCTGCCGTAAAACGGACTTCACCGCCGGAAATCCTCAAAACCATATTTTGCGGCGCAATACCCGTGATATTCTTAATGCTTTCAAGAAGCGTAAACTCTCCGCTTCCCCCGCTAAAAAGTTCGTCAAAATCCTTGTCCGTCTTTATTTCTACAAACGGGTCTTCCAAACTCAAAGTCAGCGGCAAAAAATCCGGCGTTTCCAGCGGCTTGCCTGACAGAAGCGCCGCGAGCGAATACCTAAGCCTCATCCGTTTTACGGAAACATACGGGAACATATCGTCCTCATTTTGGGCGTACAAACTTATACCGTTAATATCAATAGTCCCAAAAATAGACGGCCCCATCGAAGCGTAGTAGACCTTTTTCCCCGATAAAGTTTCCAGTTTTTCTATAAAAGCGTCCCTCATACTTTCGATGCGCGTTAAAATATGCTGCCGCAACGGCTTTAACAGCGCCGCCGTAAGCAAAACAAGCGCAACAAAGAGAATTATAGAGATGTCAAAGCCGCTTTTACGCCCCATTTCAACCGTCTATTAAAGTTTACTCATCTTGGGTTTGCCACTAAAGTAGACTTCCCCGTATCATTATCGGCGTTAAACCACAGGCCGTGCTTTTCATGGGATTATCCGGCCGCAAGAGGCGGGTAAATATATTTGTGAACAGCGGGCAAACGGCTTGAAAAATAGACCGGAAGCGAGTTCATTTGGGCGCATCGCCGCTACGCGGCGACCGGGCTATCCGCTATAATTAAACAATACGGCGTGGAACGCCGTATTGTTTAATTCCGCTTCTATCCCTTGCGCGCTTTACCAGCCGGAAGCCTCCGCGCCGGGAAAGCTTCATTCACGGTGAGGTCTAATACCCCACCCTTAGGGCGAGGAGGTTCATCAAGTTTTTCCGGTTTTTCCAAATTAAAAAAACCATTTTTCCAGTTAAAACGGCTTGTGCCGTTCAATGGAGCGGCGGACGACACGGCTTTTAATACGTCTTTATAATCCTGCTTACGAAGCGCCGGACCGCTTAAATCAATTATAAAACGCTTAAAACCCGAATGTTTAAGAAACGGAATTTTATCCGTGATAGAAAACGCCCTACGCGGAATAACGGACGAGCTTTCGCCTTCGTGCAAAAACTTAAACAGCTCGCCGCGGCTGTCCGAAAATTCGCTAAAACTGTAAACGGAATTTTCGCCGCTATTCATAGCGGCGATTCCGGCGCTGTTGTTAAGACGGATACGAAACAAACGGGGATACGCGAACACGGTGATAAAAACACCGCCGCGTTCCTCCGGCATAAATGTACGCTCAAGATTCTGGCGGTTGTTTTCCAGCGGAGTAACAAAAAAATTCAAGCTCATCTCCGACAAAAACGAGACGGCAAAACGGTTGAACGTGTAAAGGTACGGACCCGCTATAAGTTTTTGGTTTTTTAACAGTGGGATATGGGCAAGATTGTTGATTATATAACGCGAGTACCCGGCCGCTATAAGTTTTTCTATCGTCTCCCCGTATAAGGCCGCGTCATTTTCAGAGAAAAACGGAGGCAGAGACAAAATTATATCTTTAGGTTTGAAAGGCAGCGATTTTTTTTCATTGACCAGCCGCTTCATTTCGGCGTAAGAAAACGCGGCTATCAGCGCCGCCGGACGCGCCGACTGCGCGATGAACATATCTTCTATCCGTGAAACGGATACATACAAGCCTTCCGGAAAATCTTCCTTGTTTTTTTTGACACTTTTTCCCGCCGTGAATTTTACGGACGGCGCTTTTTCAAAACCGGGCTGCCCGTGGCGATTCTTAGAGTCCTCAGTTTGTTGTAAAACCGGCTGATAGCGCCGGCTCATTCCTTTTACGCTTATCAAATAAACATTGTCGCCCTTTGTAAAAGAAGCGGGTATGTCTACCCAGAAAGAACCGTCCGCCTGCCGTTCAACATATTTTATTTTGTGCGCCGCCCGCTCCGAATCATCAGCGCGGTGCAGACGTATCGAATCGCCGGCGGCGGGAATAACAGTGCCGCTTTCCGAATCTGCCTCCGTGCCAATCAACGCTAAGACAGCGCCGTCCTCCCCGTCTTTTATTTTTTTTATACAGCCCAGCTTGACACCTGTTCCGCCGTCCTGCCCCGGATTAATCCAAAAATCAAGATTTTTGGATGCGGCGCTTCCGTCAAAATAAAAAGTTGTTTTTTGGCGGGCAAAATCGTTTTTTAACAGAGCGCCCGCCCTGTTTACAGCGTCCGCGCCGGCGCGGGCGACAGCCTCTTCGTCCGCCCCCGCCGTAATCGTATTTTCAATCACGTCAAGCGCCTCGCGGTAAGCCCGAACAACGCAGCCCACGTAATCGGCGCTCTTCATACGCCCTTCAATTTTTAAGGCGTTTACAGCGCCCGCGCTCACCAAAAGCGGGACTTTTTCAAGTAATTGCAGGTCTTTCGGACTAAAATAGTAAGCGTTTCTGCCGCCGTCCCCCGATTCTCCGCCCTCTACCGAATAGAGGCGGCGGCAGGCCTGCGTACACATTCCCCTATTCGCGGATTTACCGCCCAAATAACTGGAAAAAAGGCACAAACCGGACTCGCTTACACATAGCGAGCCATGCGCGAAAATTTCCAGCTCAATGTTTGTATTCCCGCGTATGGTTTTTATTTCTTCAAAAGAAAGCTCGCGGGCAAGCACCGCGCGCGTTACACCCTCTTTGGAAAGCAGATTGGCGGCTTTTGAAGACGCGATGTTCATCTGCGTTGACGAATGAATCTTTAACGACGGGAAGTACGTTTTGGCCATGTTCAAAACGCCAAAATCCTGAACTATAATCCCGTCGCAGGGCGATTTTGACAAATACTTCAGCAGTTGATACATACGTCCGGCCTCGCGCTGTTCAAAAACAGTGTTCACGGCGACATAAATTTTACGCCCGCTACGGTGAAGACAGCGCGCCGCCTCCTCAAATTGCGCGTAAGTAAAATTAGCGCCGCGAAGACGGGCGTTAAACCTTTTTAACCCGATATATACAGCATCCGCTCCGGAGCTAAACGCCGCGTTGAACGCTTCAACATTCCCCGCCGGCGCGAGTAATTCAATTTTTTTCATCTTTTTTCATCATTCCCGGTATTTTCACAAAAATCTTTCGCTTTAATGTTACGCAATTTAATAGATTAAGCCAATGGACACGGCGGAGCGTTGGACTGCGGCCACACGACATAAGGCGGAAACCGTTTACAGGTTACCAATATGTTTGCCCGGTAATTATTTGACAGCCGGGGCTTTTTGTGATATGGTGTATATAATTAGGTAGTATAAGGAGCAGCGTATGTCAAATATCAAAGTTATTAAAAGCACCTGCGCGTATTGCGGCGCGGGATGTCAGATTAATTTCTCGGTGGATGTAGAGCATAATAAAATTCTGGAAGCATCGCCGGCTAACGGGCGCACAAACGATGGGACGCTATGTCTAAAGGGGTGGTATGGCTGGGACTATCTAAATGATCCGCAGATACTTACCAAGCGTCTTAAAAAACCCATGATTCGTAAAGAGGGCAGAAATAGTCCTTTTGTAGAAGTTGAATGGGACGAGGCAATTTCTTATGTTGCCGGACGTTTGAGCGAAATCAAAAAGAAATATGGGCCAAATTCCATCATGGGAACAGGTTCCGCGCGCGGTGCGGGCAACGAAGCCAATTACATTATGCAGAAATTCATGCGGGCGTGTATTGGCACTAATAACGTTGACCACTGCGCCCGTATATGACACGCTCCTTCTGTAGCGGGTCTACAGTTTTCATTAGGTTCAGGCGCAATGTCAATGGGCGTTCCGGAAATTGAGGACGCTAAACTTTTATTCATTTTTGGTTACAACGGAGCCGATTCTCATCCGATTGTGGCGCGAAGAATAGTACGCGCAAAAGAAAAAGGCGCAAAAATTATCTGCGTGGATCCGCGCAGGATTGAAACTGCCCGTATAGCGGATATGCATTTGCAACTCAAAAATGGCTCGAACCTTGCGCTTGTAAATGCCATCGCTAATGTGATCATCAATGAAAATCTCATAAATAAAGACTTCATAGAACAACATTCTAACGGATTTGAAGAATTGGTACCCGTCATCGAAAAATACACTCCGGAATACGCGGAAGGAATTACGCAGGTTGCCGCTGAAGATATACGAAAGGCTGCCAGAATGTACGCGGGATCAGGCTGTTCAATGATACTATACGGCATGGGCGTTTGCCAGTTCGCGCAAGCGGTGGATGTGGTCAAGGGGCTTGCGAATCTTGCGATTATGACAGGCAACTTTGGCGGACCGTCTATGGGCATAGGCCCGGTTCGCGGCCAAAACAACGTGCAGGGCGCTTGCGATATGGGCGCGTTGCCGAACTGCTTCCCCGGATACCAGAGCGTAACCGACCCGGTAATACGGGAAAAGTTTGAAAAGGCATGGGGTGTTGAAAAACTACCGGGAGAAATAGGCTGTCCGATTACTCATGTGCCGCACCGCGTCTTGCACGAAAAGGATCCGGCAAAGCGGATTCACGCCTACTACATATTCGGCGAGGACCCGGCGCAGTCGGATCCTGACCTTTCCGAAGTACGTGAGGCGCTGGATAAATGCGATTTTGTCGTGATGCAGGATATTTTCATGAACAAGACGGGCCTCCATGCGGATGTTTTGCTTCCCTCGACGGGGTGGTGCGAGCATGACGGGGTTTATACCTGCTGCGACCGTGGTTTTCAGCGTATACGCAAGCTAATTGAGCCGCAGGGTGATGTTAAAACAGACTGGGAAATCATCTGCGCCATTTCTACCGCTATGGGTTACCCTATGCATTACAACAATACGGAGGAAATTTGGAGCGAGCTTATCGATTTGTGTCCAAGTTTTGCCGGCGCTACATATGAAAAGATAGAAAAACTTGGCAGTGTGCAGTGGCCTTGCAGGGACAAGGCCATGACCGACAAGGGTACGCCCTATCTGCATAAAGGTGGGAAATTCGCCCACCCTGACGGAAGAGCGAAATTTTACGGGACGGACTGGCGTCCGCCTAAGGAACTTGAAAACAACGAGTATCCTATGGTTCTTTCCACCGTGCGCGAGGTTGGCCACTATTCGGTGCGTACTATGACCGGTAATTGCCGTTTACTTCGCAATCTTGAGGATGAACCGGGCTGGGCGCAGATGAGTATTGAGGACTGCGAGGCTCTGGGTTTGCGTAAGGGCGAACTGATAAAGGTGCTTTCCAAGCGCGGTCACTGTATAACGCGCTGTCTGCCTACAGAACGTGTAAAAAAAGGCGCGGTCTACATGACCTATCAGTGGTGGATAGGCGCGTGTAACGAGTTGACTCAGGATTCTTTAGATCCGGTGAGTAATACTCCTGAATATAAGTACGCCGCTTGCCGTGTTGAAAAATTAGCGGACCAGGCTTGGGCGGAAAAATATGTCCTTGATGTGTACACTGAAATACGTGAACGGATGGGTATTATTAAACCAAAGAATGCTTTATTCGACAAGAAAATCCGTGCCGAGATGCCTATGTGATGATGTTTTTCTATTGATTTTCCGGGTTTGCTTACAGCAAATCCGGAAAATCAAAACCGCGTATGCGCTTGCGACGCGCAAACGATTGAAGCGGAATTAAATAGGACGGCGTTTTACGCCGTCCTATTTAATTATAGCGGAAAGCGCGGTTTTTGCCTGCCGTAGGCAGGCAAAAATGCGCCCAAAATGAAAAAGTGTTGCTAATACTTGTAAAAATTTTGGATAAGAGGAAATATGAGGGGGGGGGGGGGTATGGGCGATACAAGAATCGAACTTGTGACCTCCAGCGTGTCATACTGGCGCTCTAACCAACTGAGCTAACCGCCCGTAATTTGCCGCGCCGCTAAAACCGGCGGCGTTTCAACCGGCAATCTTTCTATAATTTTCTATAATCTTTCGCGTATAAGAACATTAACCTCTATTTTACCGATTTGACCAAGGTCCATAGGAACAATAAGGGCTTCCACTTTGAAAGTATTTGAAATTTCCATATTCTCGCCGGAAAAAAGAGCCGGCGGCGTAAGATCAAACTTAAAGCCCAATTCATGGAGTTTAGTAACGGCTTGAGCCGTAATCATGTTGGCAAGCTCGGTAATGGTGGCCTTAGCCATGTCGTCAAACGTGGTAAATGTTTCGCCGCCGTTCATCACGCCCGCTACTTTAAGAGCCGTATCAAGGGACATATCAAATAAAACACGCCCTTCAACGTCACCGGCAAGACCTACAAGAGCGGCTACGCCCATTATATGCATGGACGCTCCTTTTAAGTAAAGCTCACCGCGCTTTACATCCGTATTAAGCACCTCTTTTAATACGTTGAAAGTCGCTTCGACAAACGGATTGATATATTCAACTCTCACTTTTTATCTCCTTAAAAATATAATTAAATGAAGTTTTCCCAAAACCAAGCAGATTTTAGAAAAGGCTTAATTATCTATTTTTTCGTTCTTAACAAAAATTTTAACCGGCTCTTTTCCGGTAATTTTCCATAAGCGGCCGTCCGGCATACGCTCGTTGCAACCTAAAATAACAATCCCTTTTTTCTTTAACTTTTCGTTCATCTCTTCCATCACACTTGACTGTCCCGCAGGCGGCAGGAAAGACAAGGTATCGCGGCATACTACAATATCAAGCTCCGGCAACGTGTTTATATTCGTTACATCGTGATATTCAAAAACAATGCTGTCCTTTATGGAAGCGTTAAAGCTATATCCCGCCCGCCCTTTAGACAAAAACGTTTGGCAGTAATCCGGAACGCTGTTAAAGTCAAATACCATGTTAGGCGCATTCGCTACGGACAATATATCATTGTCATTCGCCCAAATCTTTATATGTCCATCAGGATAACGCAATTTTAGAATACATGCAAGAGAGAAAGTTTCATAGCCCTTTCCGCAACCTATATTCCAAACTTGAATGTTGTTGGAAGAAATCTCCGGCAACGCCGCTTTAACCGCATAAGCGTAATCTGAATTCCAAAACTTGCCGTTGCACGGTGAATAAAATGTTTTAAGGTACGCGTCCGCATCCGCGGTGTTTTCTAACTGAATGTTATCCTTCCCGCGCTCGGTTGCCCAGACTTCAAGGCGTTCTACAAGCCAATCTTCGTTTATGGGGCTGGCGTAGAATTTTTTTAACGCCGCAAGCCCCTCTTTGATAAATTCAAGATTGTCCCGCGATACCATTTCCCGCGCCGTCTTTGCGTCTTCGCGCTCTATGCTTGGGCTGTAATACTGGCTTTCATCAATTTTATCAGCCTGCTTGCGCGCGCCGTCTTCCTGATTCTGAGACAGCATATGTACAACATCAAGGATTATATAGAGCGCGCCTTCTTTTTCAACAACGCCGCCCATATATTTTCCGGTTATGTCGCCGAAAATCGGCGGGGATGGCTGTATAAGACTGGAGTTGATGCTCACAACCTTGTCTATTCTATCTACGATTGTACCGTAAACGCGGTCGGCTATGCGTAAAATAAGCATATTTTCCTGCCCGTCCGCTTTTTTATCCGCCGGAAGGTGAAAAAAGTTTCTAAGGTCGATGATTGGAATAATATCGCCGCGTAGATTGTACACGCCGCGCACAAAAGAGGCGGCGTTGGGAACATAAGTAAATTTATCGGCTTTCGCGATTTCTTTGACGTTCATAATATCAACGCCGTAATCTTTTCCGGCAAGCGAAAATGTAACCATTTTATAGTCCGCGTTATCCGTATGCTCTTTTTTTTCCTGTAGTTCCGCGTTTACCGTTTCTAAGTTTTTTATCTCCATAAATTTTCCTCAAAATAGAGCGTTGATTGCGTCAACATGGCCGATGAAATACGCTTCCGCATAACGTTTCTTAATACGAAGTGAGTTCCCGCATACGGCGGTTTTGCTTTTCCTTGCTCAAACCAAGTTCCAAAAGTTGTCCCACGTCAATTATCAATGAAACTGAGCCGTCTCCTAAAATCGAAGCGCCGGCTATACCCGGCGAGTTTGTATACTGGTCGCGCAACGGTTTTATTACCACATCCTCTTCTCCGATAAGGCTGTCCACCATAAAACCCATCTTTTTCTCCGCCGTACCTACTATTACTATAAAGTTATAATCTTCACGCGCTTCTGTCTTAATTCCAAAAAGCTGATTAAGACGCAGCAACGACAACACGTCGTTGCGTATATTGAAAACTTCGTTACTGTCAATTAGTTTGATGTCTTCAGGTTTTATGCGGAGGCTTTCTATAACGCTTGTTATGGGGATTGAGTATATTTCGGGGCCGACACGCACCAAAAGTCCCTGTATTATGGCCAAAGTAAGCGGCAGTTTGATGATGAATTTTGTCCCTTTGCCTTTTTCGGAGTTTATTGTAACGCTTCCGTTCAGTTTTTCTATTTGACGGCGCACAACGTCTAGCCCTACTCCGCGTCCGGATATTGAAGTTATCGTCTTTGCGGTAGAAAAACCGGGTTCAAATATCAGGTTAAAAGCCTCAACATCGGTCAAAACTTTGTTCGGGTGTATTAGTCCGCGTTCTATCGCTTTGCTTTTTACGGCTTCCACGTCAATACCTTTGCCGTCGTCCGCAATCTCTATAACTATCATATTGCCTTCGTTTGCGGCTTTAAGGAGAACCATGCCTTCTTCCGGCTTGTTGGCGGCTTTTCGTTCTTCCGGAGATTCTATGCCGTGGTCTATCGAGTTACGGACCGAGTGCATTATTGGATCCAGCAGGTCTTCTATAACGGATTTATCCAGTTCCGTGTCTTCGCCTTCGATAACCAGCGTGATTTTTTTACCAAGCGATTTGGACAGGTCGCGGACAAGGCGCGGAAAACGGCTGAAAATTTGGCTTATCGGCACCATGCGTATATGCATTACGCCTTCCTGCAATTCGCTTGTAATCCGTCCAAGGTTCTGGGAGGTGGAGCGGAATTTGACCACGTTGTTCTTTAGCGCGGTTTCGTAGCCGTCAAACAAGGTAAATATATCGCCGTACTCTTCCATAATTTTCTTGCGTATATCTTTGATTGATTTGCCGTCGTGTATGTCTTCCAGAAAATCCGGAAGCGCGTCAAACAGGTTTTTAACCCGCTCACGGTACTTGCTTTCCAGACTGTGCAGTTCATTTGTGATTTCGTTAAACTGGTTGCTGATTTGGTTGAATGTGGCTTTTGTTATAACCGTTTCGGATACGAGGTTAAGCAGGTCGTCTATGCGTTTGGAATCAACGCGCAGTATGGAACCGGCTTCTTTACCGGCTTTTTTCGCGTCTGCCGCTCCGCCTTCCGTGTCTTTAGCCGCGGACGTATTTTTTTCGGACGGCGGCGCGGAGGCCGCCTTTTCTGTCTGCTGCGGCGCGGCGTGAACAGGCGGGGCCGCGGCGGCCGTTGCCGGCGCTGTCTGTTGCGCGGCGACGGGCGCTTTATTAAGCAGCGTTTTTATATCTATTACTGTCGCGTCAAGCGATATGTCGGGTATAATTACGCATTTTCTTAGGGTTTCGGGATTTTCTTTAGAAGCAAGGTAGTAGTCGATAACCGGAAAAAACGTGTCGCCATAGAGCGCGTCAAAATCCGGTGTGGTTTTTAGTATTGTTCCTTTGTCTTTTATTGTCGTATAGACTTGTATGCCGCCGACAGTATTCATTAAGCCGTCTTTATTAAACTTGACGGAGATTTGGTAAACTGGTATGCCGCCTGCCGCATCAATTAATTCATGGATTTCACCGGCGCTTATTTGAGCCGCGCCGTCTACGGGTTGGGTTGCCGGCGCGGGCGCTTTTACCGGGACGGCCGGGCGCGAAGCCGGTTTTGATAATGCTTTTTTGCTTGGCGCGTTGTCCGGCAACAGGTTAGACAGTCTTCCTTCAATCGCGGAGGTGTCGTCACGGTATACTTCCCCTTCCATGCGTTTATTAAGCATCGCTTTTATTATGTCTATAGAAGCAAGCAGGGTATCAACGAGTTCTTCGTTTACGTCTATTTGGTTTCCGCGTATCGCGTCTAGTACGTCTTCTACAAGGTGGGTAAAATGGGACAGTTCCATCATCTCGACTGTGGCCGCCCCGCCTTTTAGAGTGTGCGCCGCACGAAAGATTTCGTCTACCGCGTCCTGATTCTTTCCTTCGTTTTCTAACACTAGGATGTTTTGTTCCAGTGTATCTACCTGCATTTGCGCTTCGCTGAAAAAGTCTTTGAGCAGTTCTTCATTATTTGGGTCTAAATAATCACTCATTGTCCTAATTATCTATGATTCTCTTCCCAAAGTCAAGGCGGCGAATTGCGCCATAATTTTTCCGGTAGCGGGTGAAAAGTGTGAAGTTCTTGGTGAAGATGTACGCTAAGGTATTGGCAGTAAACGAATTATAACGAAAAGGAACAGGCGAACAACATTTCTTGCCCGTCACCCGGATTTCGTGGGACAACACTTTTTTCAAAGCTGACGTAAGGCGGGGAAGCGACTGGCGGGCGGGCGCTTGGCCGGTGGGAGGGGGTTGGGGGGTAGCGGAATACCGACTAAGCCCGCTTGCGGGCGACGCGGTATGAAGCGAGGGGGGCGCGTGCCGCAAGCGCTTACGCGCTTGCGCCGCATTTGCTTAGGGAGTTTCGGTCGCAGGGCTGCGCCCTGCTTTTGCGAAACTCCAATAATTCAGTTTATAATTTGCGCCGCCAGTATGGAAATAGCGCCCCCCTTTTAATATTCTCTAATGTCGTGAATGTACGTGAATTATTGGAAAATTAAAATGTCTGCTGATTGTGGATTTACACGGATCAAAGGGCTTTTGTTGTAAGGGGCAAAGGAGGGAAGCCGCCGGCATCCGGCTGGCGGTGGTGGCTTGGAATTTGAATTGTTTTTTTATATAATAGCGGACGAGGCCGCTTAAAAGTTACCTTTAATGAACCTCCTCGCCCTAAAGGGCGGGATATCTCGTAAGCGTTGACTGTTTTGACGAGGTTCGTTCTGTAAGGAAGTTATTAAACTGTGGGGTCTATTACCACATTTTTGTTGGCGTTGCCAGCTCGAACCGCCCTAAAGGGCGGGGTATTAGACCCCACTGCGAATGAACATTCATTAAAAAATGTTTAACAGCCTCTACTATTTGAAGAAGGAGGGCGTATGGAAGCGCTGAAAAAAAATCCGTCTTGGAAAGGACGCAGAGGGCCGCTTGTACTCGTTATTATGGACGGTGTCGGTATAGCTAAATACAAAGAAGGGGACGCGGTTCGAGATTCCAAGATGTACAATATTGCCGCTATACGGGCTAAAAGCTCTTTTACATCGCTAAAGGCGCATGGCAAAGCCGTAGGAATGGCTTCCGATGACGACATGGGAAACAGTGAAGTCGGGCATAACGCGATGGGCTGCGGCAGGGTTTTTGAGCAGGGCGCGGCTCTAGTCGCCGCGGCCATAGCAAACGGCTCCATCTTCAAAGGCAAGGCGTGGCGGGAAATAATTGACAACGCTAAGGCGGGCGGCGTTCTACATTTTATAGGCCTGTTTTCGGACGGCAATGTTCACAGTAATATTAACCATCTAAAAGCTATGGTCGCGCAGGCAAAAGTAGAAGGCGTAAAAACAGTTCGTGTGCATCCGCTTTTTGACGGACGCGACGTACCGGAAACAAGCGCTCTGCTCTATGTAGATCCTTTTGAAGCCTTTATCAAAGATCTGTCTACCGATGGCTTTGACGCTCAAATAGCTTCCGGCGGCGGACGTATGTGGATAACTATGGACAGATACGGGGCAAACTGGGAGATGGTTCGGCGGGGCTGGGACACCCATGTTCACGGAAAAGGACGGCAGTTTGCGAGCGCGCGCGAAGCGGTGGTAACATACCGGAAAGAAATACCCGGCGTAATAGATCAGGATTTGAAGGAATTTGTTGTCTGCCGGGACGGGAAACCTGTTGGCCCCATAGAAGACGGCGATTCCGTTGTATTTTTTAACTTCCGCGGGGATAGGGCGCTGGAGATTACAGCCGCCTTTGAGCAGGATGATTTTAATAAGTTTGACCGGGGCCGGCGGCCAAAAGTCTGCTACGCGGGTATGATGGAATATGACAGTGACCTTCACGTTCCGCGCCGCTATCTTGTTTCACCGCCCGCTATAGACCGCACTATGGGTGAATACCTTGCGGCAAGTCAGGTGCGGACGCTGGCAATAAGCGAAACTCAAAAGTTTGGGCACGTTACATATTTTTTTAACGGCAACCGTACAGGAAAATTCAGCGAACAACTGGAAAACTATGTTGAGATAAGAAGCGACGTAGTGCCGTTTGAACAGCGGCCTTGGATGAAGTGCGCCGATATTGCGGACTATGTGCTGAACGCTATAGGCTCAGGCGAGTACGATTTTATACGTCTTAATTTTCCGAATGGCGACATGGTAGGGCATACCGGCGTTTACGAGGCTGTGGTCTGTTCGCTTGAGGCTATGGATTTACAGATTGGACGGCTTGCCCGCGAAGTTGAGGCGGCGGGCGCGATTATGCTTATAACGGCGGATCACGGAAACTGCGAGGATATGTTTGAACATGATAAGAAAACCGGCGCGGTAGAGTTAAAAGCCGACGGCTCTCCTGTTTCCAAGACAAGCCATAGCCTTAATCCCGTTCCCTGTATTCTGTATGACCCGGATTTTAAGGGTGAGTATAAAGGCGGCCCGGGAGAAGCCAACCTTAAAAGCGGGCTTGGCATAAGTTCAATAGCCGCGACTTGTATGGAGCTTTTAGGATTTATTCCGCCCGAAGACTATGATAGCTCAATATTAGAATTAGAGAAAAAATAGAGGTGTTTTCGGTAATCATAACCCCGCGTGTCGGAGAAACCGATGCGTTGGGGCATATAAATAACTGTGTTATTCCCATCTGGTTTGAACACGGACGTACCCCGTTGTTCCGCCTTTTTGACCCTGGTTTGGATTTTGACCGGAAGACTTGGCATATTATAATGGTACACGCCGAATATGATTATGTCGCTCAGGTTTTTTGCCGTTCCGACGTTGAAATAAAAACATGGGTTTCGCATATAGGCGAAAAATCTTTTTCTCTAAAGCATGAGGCTTGGCAGGACGGACAACTCCGCGTAAAAGGCGGTGTTGTCCTTGTATATTACAATTTTATTACCCAAAAGTCCGAGCCTATTCCGGCTGATATTAAAAAGCAGCTTGAGCGGCATTTGGAGGGCGTTCATGCTTTCTGAAAAAATTAAGCGGCTGACAGAAAAATACTACCCTAGAGGTGTTGAAATTCGCCGCCGGCTGCATCAATATCCTGAACTTTCGGAGCAGGAAGTTGAAACCGCCGCTCTTGTGGCGGACGTACTGAGCGAATTCGGGATTGAGGCCGTTTGCGGTATTGCCGGAAACGGCGTTCTTGGAACTATACGGGGAGCAAAACCGGGTAAAACCGTTCTGTTGCGGGCGGATATGGACGCGCTTAGCATAGACGAGGCGGGGGATATGCCGTTCAAATCGAAAAGGCCGGGGGTGATGCACGCTTGCGGCCATGACGGACATACCGCCGGCTTGCTAATGGCGGCGATGATACTCAATGAATTAAAAGATGAATTTTCAGGGACGGTAAAGCTGGCGTTTCAGCCTGCGGAGGAAACGGTTGGAGGGGCGGAACGCATGATAGAGGCGGGGATTTTGGAGAATCCGCGTGTGGACGCGGCGTTTGCCTGCCATTTATGGGGTCAGGTTGAAGAAGGCAAAGTCTTTTTGCGGGACGGCGCGTTAATGGCTTCTCCCGATGAATTCACCGTTACGTTTAGCGGCTCTGGCGGACACGGCGCGGCGCCGCATCTTACATCGGACCCGGTGCTTAATGCGGCGCAGGCAATAGTACAGTTTCAATCTATTATAAGCCGCCGCAAAAATCCGCTTGAACCGGCGGCGCTTTCGGTTTGTATTCTTAGGGGGGGAAATACGCACAACGTTATTCCCGAATCGGTGGAGATGCTCGGAACCATAAGAACATTTAGCGAGGAGCTGCGTAATTTTATCCCGCAAGAGATGGAAAAAGTATTGAACGGCGTTACGCTCGCGTCAGGCGGGAATTACAGTTTTGAGTTGACCAAACGCTTCCCCCCGCTTATCAACGATGCGGGCGCGTCGGCGATTGTGCGGAAGGCTGCGGCCAAGATAGTGGGTGTGGATTCTGTCGGGGAGGCCGAGCCGAGTATGGGGGGGGATGATTTTTCTTACTTTGCCCAAAAAGTTCCGTCGGCTTATTTTTTCGTGGGAATAGCGCCCAAAAGCTCGCAGACGGCGCATCACAGTCCGTTTTTTAAGTGGGACGAAAGCGCTCTCCGCATAAGCTCCGCCTGTCTTTGTCAAACCGCGCTTGACTTTTTGTATTCTTAAAAACGGCGGCTTAAAGCGGCATTTAGGCGTTTAATGGAATTGTCCGCCGGCCCGTTTGTTAAAAAGTTTTTGCGAAATGCTCGCGTATTTTGCGTTTTCAATGGGGGCGTTGCGGGGGCCAAGCCCCCCCAGAGGGGGGTATCGGAATACCAAAAGCAGGGAGATACGGAAGCCCCGTATGCGCGGGCATATCGACCGGAGTGCGGGCTGTAGCTAGGGGGGAGACTTCCCCCCGCTGAATAGTTACGACAAGTTTAGCGCATTAGCAAATGAAGAGGTGTGAATATAATGATATTTCTTGACGAACTTTCTAAGTCTTTTGGCAGTTTGAATGTGCTTAAAGACATCAATCTGCGTGTGGCGGAGGGTGAGAAACTCACGATTATCGGCCCCTCCGGTTCGGGGAAAAGCACGCTTATCCGGTGTATTAACGGGCTTGAAGAGCCTACGGGAGGCAGTGTAACCATAAACGGAGAGCGGATGACCCGCGCCAATCGTACCCACATAGTTAGGACATACTGCGCGATGGTGTTTCAACAGTTTAACCTGTACCCGCACATGACGGTTTTACAAAATATAACGCTTGCCCCCGTCAAATTGCAGAAAAAGACCAAGCGCGAAGCGGTGGAAATCGCTTACGAATACCTTGATTTAGTCGGACTGCGGGATAAGGCGCAGGCTTATCCGGCGACGCTTTCAGGCGGCCAGCAGCAGCGTATCGCCATTGCGCGGGCGCTTGCCACAAGGCAGAAGATACTTCTGTTTGACGAACCGACTTCGGCGCTCGATCCGGAAATGGTGCAGGAAGTTCTCGACGTTATGATTCGTTTGTCGCATCAGGATTCTATAACGATGGTGGTTGTAACGCACGAAATGGGCTTTGCGCGGCAGGTTGCCGACCGCGTAATTTTTCTTGATAATGGAGTCATATTAGAAGAAGCCCCGCCTTTGGAATTTTTTGAGCATCCTCAAAACGAGCGGACTATAGCTTTTTTAAGCAAAATTCTTCGCTAAACCGTTAAATAAGGAAGCGGCTGATTTAAGCGCCGCCAGCGCAGCGTAAATCTGAATATGCGTTTCGCCGGACGGTTCGTCCAAAGACGGGATTTTTTATGTTAGGGTTGTTCCGAAACATCGAGTTCTGGAACAAGTTGCGTTAAAACCGCAAAATACTTGTGTATTTTGCGAGACTTGGCGGCCAATCGGGTTGTTTAACAAGTCTATTTTTTTCAAGGGGGAAAAACAATGAAGTTTACCAAGTTGATTTTTGTAGCGGGCGCTTTATTCGCCGCGGTTATCGCGGGAGGTTGCGCGAAAGGGCAGGGGGGCGTTTCGGGTCTAGACGCGATTAAAAAAGCGGGCGCGCTGAAAGTGGGCGTTAAATCCGACGTTCCGGGTTTCGGCTTTTATGACACGGCTACGAACAAGTATGAAGGGCTTGAAATCTCGCTTGCCCAAATGTTAGCCAACGAGATATTCGGGGATGCGGATAAAGTTAAGTTTGAGGCCGTAACCGCAAAAACACGCGGGCCGCTTCTTGATAACGGCGAGCTTGATATGGTTATAGCTACCTTCACGATAACGGACGAGCGAAAACTTACATACAATTTTTCAACGCCGTACTATACGGATGCCGTAGGGATGCTGGTGAAAAAATCTTCAGGCATACGCTCGCTTGCCGATCTTAACGGTTTGACGGTAGGGGTAGCCCAGTCCGCCACAAGCAAGGAGGCGATTTCCGCCGCCGCCGCCGAACTGGGAATAACTTTAAACTTCGCCGAATTTGCGACATACCCTGAGATAAAAGCGGCTCTCGATTCGGGGCGCGTTGAGGTGTTTTCCGTAGATAAATCTATTTTGAACGGTTATCTTGACGCCGATACGATTATACTCCCCGACCAATTTTCTCCCCAGCCTTACGGAGTGGCGACAAAACTTTCAAACAAGCAACTGGCGGATTATGTTGACGTTCTTATAAAAAAATGGCTGAACGACGGAACGATTTCCGCCCTAATTAGTCAGTTCAATTTGTAAATGGGCGGACCCTTTGCGCTTGAGCGCTGGTTGCTTTTATTCTCGGATTTCAGCGTTTTTGCGCAAGGTTTAGGGGTAACGCTGCTTGTCTCTTTGGCCGCGCTTTCTTTAGCCCTGTTTGCCGGAATAATATTCGGACTGTTTTCTATGTCCGGTCTTGGACCGCTAAAAGCGTTAAGCCGTATTTATGTTGAATTTTTTCAGAATACGCCGCTGGTTATACAGGTCTTCTTTTTATACAACGCGCTGCCTTACGCGGGCATTACGCTGGATCTTATAACGATTGGCATTTTGGGCGTGGGCTTGTACCACGGCGCTTACGTTGCCGAAGTTGTCCGCGCCGGAATTATGTCGATTCCCGCCGGACAGCGTGAGGCGGCAAACTCGCAGGGTTTTTCGTATATACAAACTATGGCGTACATAATTCTGCCGCAGGCAACGCTTGTCATCCTGCCGCCGCTTGCGAATCAGGCGGTAAATTTGATTAAAAACACGTCGGTTCTGGCTCTGGTCGCGGGCGGAGATTTGATGTACCGCGCCGATTCATGGGCATCGGGCGGAAGTTTGAGCTACGGCCCCGCCTATGTCGTTACAGGGTTGCTGTACTTCACCCTCTGTTTTCCGCTTGCCCGCTGGGCGCGGCGTTTCGAGGAAAGACTTAAGATGCGGGAACATCTTGTAGTCCCGAAAGAAAGCGCGGAAGAGGGGGCGGGCGAATGAGTTTTCAAATCATCGCTGATATTTTTACGCCGGACAACCTGCGTTTTTTGATGGAAGGACTGCGCAATACCCTGCTTATCTCGGTTTTTACCGTGATAATAAGCATTGTCTTTGGCACCGTGCTTGCGGTTTGCAGAAACTACGGACGCGGCGTTATCCGCGCTACGGCTTCGGTGTATATAGAAATTTTTCGTAATACGCCGTTGCTGCTATGGATTCTAATTTGTATATTCATGCTGCGTTTTGGCAATTCCATGATACGCGGCGGCTTGGCGCTCACATTGTATACTTCGTCCGTAATCGCGGAAATTATGCGCGGCGGCCTAAACTCCATCGCTAAAGGACAGTTCGAGGCCGCGCGGTCTCAGGGTTTTAACTTTTTGCAGACGCTCTATTTTATTATACTGCCGCAGTGCTTTAAGCGCGTCGTCCCCTCGCTGATGAGTCAGGTAATAACTACGATAAAAGACACTTCGTTTCTGGCGCAGTTTGCCATTGCCGAGTTTTTTTACAACGCAAAGGTTTTAATGAGCAACCTTCCGCAGACAACGCGCATCACAAGCGCTCATATATTCACTATTTTTATATTTGTCGCGCTTGTTTACTTTGTAATAAATTTCTCGCTGTCATGCGTGGTTAGAAAACTAAATAAAAAACGGGATTAGCCCGCCAGCCAGTCTGACAGCGGGGCGGCCAGCCGCTTTTCTCCTTTGCCCTTCACAAGAAAGGCGGCTTTGCCTTACGGGAAATATGCTTAAATTCGATAATCAGAATTTGGGCGCATCGCCGCTTCGCGGCGACCGGGCTATCCGCTATAATTAAAAAGGACGGCGTTTTGCGCCGTCCTTTTTAATTCCGCTGCTATCCCTTGCGCGCCGCAAGCGCGTCCGCGCTTGCTTAGTCAAAAACCGCATACGCGGTTTTTGATTTTACTGAGTTTGCGCGAAGCGCAAACTCAGATGAAGCGTTCCAACAACCGCAAGAATATGGGTGGAGTGGAGCGTGGAGGCGCAGCCCGCCTAGCGAAACGGAACCCCGGAGGCTGAAGCGTAAACAAACCCGTTATGTGCCGTATTTTTTGCTTTCATTGATTTTGTTTCCATGTTTTATTGTTATTTACATTGACCCAATATGCAGGACCAGATGTTTGACTACCTAATACAACAGACGCTGCCGCAGTAGGACTATCAAATATTGTGTTTTCTTTGAATTCATAGTAACTTCCTTTATCAATCAATATTCTATCATTAATATATTTGTTCTTTAACAAAGCATATGTTTTTATTAATGTCGGTTGTGTATCTTTTTTTGCTTTTGATCCTTTCAAAACAATAAATCCTAAGGGATTGTTACTTTGTATCATTGTTGCATCATAATTTTTTAATTTATACTCGAATTGACTATCTTTTGCAACATTTTTAACAACATTCGAAATTAGACATTTGTATCCTATTAACGGCAATATTATTTTCACATATTCAATAAATTTTTCCATTCTATTAATTTCAGAAGATGTAATAATAGGTGGAATTTGTGGCTGCTGATCATTTTCCACTTGAGAATTATTACAATTTTTTGCCAATTCTACTAATTTTGCTTCAACATATTCAGTATTGATTGGAAATGATTTATTTAGACTTGCAAAGGCGACAACTTCTGCAAATTCAATTTTATCAGTACGATTGTGATCTTTAAGTCTATTTCCCAATGGTTTATTATATGCTTTACCTATATAAACAATTTCATTATTACTATCGCTTGAATATGATTTCAATATATAGATTCCAGGCTTTTGAAAAAATTCTTTAAAATCATCATTCTTTTTTGAATTACCATTAATGAGGTCAATCAAATCCGCTCTCATTGCATATACTGTTTGATAATTATAATCGTCTATATCGATTATCCTTGATCCACTGTATGTATTATTAGAAAACCGAAATTTAATCTCACCCATTGTATACTCCTTTATAGAATATATTACCATAGTTTGTTTTCATTGTAAATAGAGAAAAATTCAAAAAATATGGCGTATAACGTTCCGGCTGTAACTGACGTTTTTGCAGTTGCGATAAAGGAACGCGAAGCGTTCCAGCAACTGCAAAAATGTGGGTGGAGTGAGGCGTGGGAGCGTAGCGACCTAGCCGAACGGAACCCCGAGCCGCCTACTGGCGG
>JAITDS010000220.1 GCA_031282435.1 Spirochaetaceae bacterium | reverse complement strand
AGTTGTTAGGTTACATGCTACGGGGCAATGTGTAGGTTTATACGGCAAGAGCTGTTACCTTACTCAACTTTGTCATGCTGACAGTCGAGGGCTTAGGTTAAGAGAAGTCAAGAGAGGTGAAGGAATGGGGGATATAGGTTAAATATGCGTTTATGGTTCTGTATGTGGTGGTGGAGGTTACGATGGAAGAAGACGTAACCGCTTTTGGTCACCCCGAAGGACCTTCCTAGATCAAACTTTGAACTGTTCCCAGAAACCGCGGTACTGGAGGCTGCAAAGTGCTCAAAGATACATGTTTGCAGAAGCTTCCTCTTGTACAAGGTTCTCTTAACGATATCCAGCCCCTCAAGTGCAGCATGGGTCTAAAGATAACGCATGATCTGCTTATTTCAGGAAGAGGGAATATTTAAGGGTATATTGCTTTTAAGGCCTATACCCCCTCCCCCTCTCCAAATACATCTAGATTACATGAGGCAACATGATTATTTCCGGCAAGGTCCTTTTCGCAGGGAAATATCTGCGCATGAAGGGACAGCGAACAGAAAAGCTGAAATATTGACTTAGATAAACAACTGGAGTTTTTATTATATAGCTTTTAAAGAATATTCCCTGTGCGAAATGAATTCCTACAACCAATACCGATAGAAACCACTATAAATCTGAAGATCGCATATTTCACAGTTGCAGCATATTCCCTTACGTTTTAACCTTCTAACGTTATTAATTTACTCAACTTATTGTGGCAATAAATTTCTGAATTCCTAACTTATTCATTTTGAAATTAACATGATGAGGCAGAAGTTGTTTCATATTATACTACTTACATTTTATAATTTTGGAAAAATATCGGCCTACATAGATTAACATCTTTTTTTTCAAATATAAATATTTTTTATTTATGCGAGAAAATAATTATTTATGAGTGGGCAATTGATTCCAAAATTAAAATATTAGAAATTGGAAAACACATTATTATCTCTGAATCTGAAATAAATTAATATACCATTTAATCAGGTAATTTCCAGCCTTTTATGGAAAGCGCATATTCATTACCCTGTTCCCAATAGACTGACAATGGACTTTGTCCTGAACCAGGAAATTCACACCCTCACATCCTATTTATTGAATACAAATTTTAATATTATCTTCCCCTACACATTAGGTCGTCAACCTAGTTTCGTCCATTTAGTGTTCTTGGCCAATGTAGGGGAAAAATACCAGAAAAATTTTGGCGTGAATATACTATGATTTACCTCATGAGGGCCATAAATGTCCGCAACATCTTGTAAAGTAAAAAACAGTACAAATTTATCTATTTTGCACATGAATTGTGCTGGCCGAACATATAACAAATAACCTGTAACTTCTTGACGTTCAAGGCAAATATCCGTGCAATAGGAGAATGTAACAGCGAGTATATATTCACAGTCGAAATTAGAATAGCGGGACGCAATGTGAGTGCGTGTTGTGCCACTGTTACATTTTGAGGATGGAACTTGCGGTCAGTCACAGTAAACGCGAATGAAGTGGGGCCGTCACAACCTGTATTTTTTGCACTCGCTGGTTAAAGAAGCGCGGAACGCGATCGAGGCGGGCCGGTTCATGGAATACAAACGGGAATTCCTTAAAAATTATTACGGAGGACGGGAATGAAATCACTTTTGCTATCTTTTGCCGCGGCTTTATTTTTTACAGCGGTTTTTTCCGCCGGCGCGGCGGACTCTGACGAAACGGAAGAATCCTCCATGCGCGGCGTCATAAACTACGGCACGGACAATGAAATAGCCGCCCTCGTAAAAAAGCTGCGCGACGACGGCATTGACTATATGGACGACGACCTGATACGGCTGGCTTCAAAAACAAAGAACCAAAATATCATCATGGGTATTTTTTCGTTTTTTGGCGAGCGTTTACGGGTAGGGCTGGAAGAACTTGCCCTGGAGATCGCGGCGGAACGTGAAAACGAAACTCCGATTAAAGTAACCGCGGCGCTCGATTACCTCGGCTCGGTAAAAGAAAAAAAAGCGATCCCCGTGCTGACGGAAATTATTTCGTCCGGAGACGCGCGGTACGCCGGCGTTTCGATCAGGACGCTCGGAAAGGTTATCGATTCCGAAACGCCGGAGGCCGGCGCGATAACGGAGATGCTGATTGATTACTACAACAACGGCGGCGGTTCAAACGGCGAAAACCGCGAGGCGGTGATAGCTGCCGTCGGGAGCGGCGGCGGCGAGGCGGCGCCCTCCTTCCTTCTGGAAATAATAAACGATGATACCCAGAGCGCGCCTCTCCGTATGGCCGCCCTGGAAGCGGCCGGAAAACTGAACGGGACCGAGGCCAGGAACGCCGTACTTGGCGCGATAACCGCTTCAGCCTCCTCCGCCGACCCCAATATACGTTTCGCGGCTGTCGGCGCGCTGGGCGGTTTTGAAAGCGCTGAGACCGACGCGATAATCCTGGAAAGTTTTCGGGACTCCTACTTTAGGACGCGGCTTGCGGCGATACGCGCGGCAAAAACACGCCGGCTTGTCGAGGCCGTCCCTTACATGCGTTACCGCGCCGAAAACGACGAGGCCGCCGTTGTAAAGGAAGAAGCGGTCCGGGCGCTCGGCGATATGCGGGATAACGAAGCGGACACCGCCCTCCTCGCGCTGCTGGAAAACACGAAAACCAGCGACAGTCTGCGCTCACTGTGCGCCGAAATGCTGATAAAAAACGACGCGGACGCTTACGCGGAAAAAATTATCGCAAAATTTGACGAGGCAAAAACCAAAAAACAGACCGCGCTGTATAAAGGTTTGCTGAACGCGCTCAGTTTCGCGAAAACACGCAAGGTCGAAAATCTTGCCGCCCGCCTCTTTGCCGGAAACGATGTTGCCGAAAAGTTTTACGCCCTCGATATGACGGCCAACAACCGGTTTACGGCTTTCAAAGACGAGGTGGAAAAACTTTCGAAAGATAAAAACATAAGCCTCTCCAGACGCGCTCAAAAAACTTTGGAATCGCTGGACGGCTGACCCACCAGCGCCCACTCGTGGGTTTAAAATCCGCTCCGCGGCGGCGTACCCAAGGCAGCTTTCAGTCAGTGCCTCCGGGTCCGAAAGGGGCGGTTGGCATACGCGGCTGTAGGCCGTGTATAGTACGCAATCAGTGTATCAGTGTAATCAGTGAACCATTTTGGGCGCATTTTTGCTACGCTGCGCTTCGCAAAAACCGCGCTTTTCGGGGCTTCGCTTCGCTCCGGCCCCGCCTGCGGCGTGGCCGCTCCGCGCCCCTACAATCGCTTGCGCCTATGATAAAAGTCAAGAGGTTTTTTTCAACATTTCATGACTTTTTTGTTTTTCTAAAAAACGCCGGTACTGGGTCATCTTCATCTCATGTTTCTCCGCCTCCCGCCCATAATGGTAGTCCTGTTTCTTTAGCATCTGAAAAATTTCCGCAAACCCCCGCCGTCGTAATCCTGTCCGTACTAGCCCGGCCCTTTTAGACTTCGACAGCCGCTCATACCACCTGCGTAGCTTGAGGCTACAGTCAAGAATATGATTGAGTGATTGC
>JAITDS010000214.1 GCA_031282435.1 Spirochaetaceae bacterium | reverse complement strand
GTTCTATTGTCGTTGTGTCGTCAACGAGTTTCCCCGCCTCAATAATAGCCTTTACTTTTTTCCCAAGCGGGCTGCCCGCCGCTATGGCTTCACGAAATATGTTTCCGGTGCTTATATGCGGCGAGTTCAAAAATACTGCCGCTTTTGCCGCTATTGTACCTTTTCCGGCTCCCGGCGGTCCCAAAAAAACAAGCTTCATCGCTACCCCCTACAACACTCTAAACCTTTTCCGGCCCGCCGGTCTACCCCTGCCGGCGGCCCGCGGGGGCTTTCGCATTTACTTTTTTACCGTGTGGTCATTGGTCTATAGAGAATCGGTTGCATTGGTGTATTGACGTGGTGTTTCGGGAAGATGCGGCCGGGGTGGCCTGCGGTCATGCGCCTGAAAACATGAATGTTCTGCGGAAAACGGCGCTGACCTTGCTTCGAACAGCGCCGGATCCGCGGCCTTCGGGGAAAAAACGAAAGATGACGGGTGCAAAGAGACGGTTCACCGTCGCTATGAACCCGGACCACATGCTTACTGTTCTCTTTGGAAAGTAAATGCAGAAGCCCTGTATATCTACTCTTAACTTGTTGACAGCGGCTTGGAGTTGGAGTAGATATTTCAAAGCGTATAAAAGCGGAGATTGAAGTTCTTCCGTTGCGACGGGTAGTTGAACGGACTTTTAGTCGGACGAATCATTCACGCGGGTTATCAAAGGATTATGAGATTAAAACAGAGCATGAAGAAAGTATGTTTATGATTTCGCGTTTCCATACGTTACTTAAACGTTTTTGAACACAGGTTCTTAACCATAAAGATTTTCCGTTCAGTTCTTCCCCGCAACGCGCCCCCCGACCTTTGCCGGACAATTTTTTGCGGGCTTTGCCCAATGATGTTTCCATGCCTAATGGAGTATATCAAGCCTGCGTAACATGAGTTAGAAAAAAATCCAGTTCTTCCTGAAACGCGCGGTCGGCAATTTCCGGTGTCCTAGCGCTTTCATCCGGAACGTCAATGCGCCGGCATATCTTGCCTTGCTTGAAAATAAGGATTTTGTTCCCCGCGCCGGTTATACCAATATCGGCGGCGCGCGCTTCCTCCGGCCCGTTCACCGGACAACCCATTACGGCAACCGTTATATTTTTACGAACAGCGTACAGACGCGCCTGCCATCTTTCAGTAAAAGCGTGCGTATCAAACGCGCACCTGCCGCATCTGGGACAAGAAACGATACGCGCTCCAACGGCAAATGAAAAGCGCTTGTCCGCGGAGTCTTCACCCGCCGCAAGAAGTATCTCCCTAGCGGCAATTACCTCACGCTCCATCGTGTCGGACAAAGAGACCCGGACGGTATCGCCTATACCGTCCGGCAGCAGCGAATATAGCGCAGCCGTATTACGCGCAACTCCGGCAATAAGAGGGCCGGCTTCAGTAACTCCAATATGCAGAGGAACATCGTGCTTTGACGCAAATAAACGCGCCGCCGCTATTGTCTTTTTCACGGAAGAAATCTTCATCGAAACAACAACGTTTTCAAACCCGGCCTCGTCAAAAATTTCAAGCTCGCGCCCGGCGGCGCGTACAAGAGCCTCTTCCCGGCTAAGTTTTCCGGCCCCAAGCTCGTCACGCAAGTCGTGAGGCAGACTGCCTCCGTTCACACCAATACGGATGGCGGCGCCTTTATCACGCGCCTTAGCCATCACTTTCAACGCCCTGTCCTTACCGCCTATATTTCCCGGATTTATCCGTATCTTGGCCACCGGAAAATCAAGAACACGCAGAGCTATTTTGTAATCAAAATGAATATCGGCGACAAAAGGCATAGAACACATTGCCGCCAAACGCCCCAAAATTTCTGCGCTTTCAAGGTCAGGAACGGCAAAACGCAGCAGGCCGCATCCCAACGCGGAAAGATTTTCTATACGTTGCAGCGTTTCGCCGAGCCGCTCGCCTTCAAGACATCCGGCAGTCAAAGGCTCCTTCCACATCGTTTGTATCGACACGGGAGCGCCTCCGCCAATCAAAACCCTATTGACCCCGTTCACGCCGCCTACGGCTATTTGTCTGGTTTTTGGACGGTCATTACTAGTTAGCTTGCTCATTTTTAACTTTGACTGTCCAATACCCCGTTCAAAATGTTTAATGCCTCGTCTATCATGTCCGTGTTGATTATGTACGGAGGCAGAAAGCGTAACGTTTTAGCGCCGGCGGAAAGCACAAGGAGTCCCCTATCAAGAAGTTTTTCTAAAACAGGCCAGGCATCCATGCTTATATCCGCGCCTATAATCAACCCTTTGCCGCGAATCGATTTAATTTTAGGATTGTTAAGACGCGCAAGTTTATCCATAAAATAAGCGCCTTTTTCAGCTATCCCCCTTAAAAAGCCGGAATTGTTCACGGTGTCAAGAACCGCTATACCGCAGGCGGCGGCAAGAGGGTTTGCGCCAAAAGTGCTGCCGTGATCGCCTATTACAAGCACATCGCAAGCCTTATCTCCGGCGAGGGTCGCGCCAACCGGAACACCGCCCGCAAGCCCTTTGGCGAGCGTTGCTATATCGGCTTTAACGCCGTACTGTTCAAACGCGAAAAAAGCCCCGGTTCGCCCCATCCCGCACTGAATCTCGTCAAACATAAGAAGTATATCTTTTTCATCACAGATTTTAGCCGCCGCCGCGATGAATTCATTCGTCTGTGGAATAACGCCGCTTTCACCCTGTATCGCCTCGATAAGCAGTCCGCAAACCGAATCGTCAAGCGCGTTTTTCAACTCTTCGATATTGTTAGGCTCGACAAAACGAAAACCCTCCGTGAAAGGGCCGAAGTTTGTATGAAAACGCTTCTGGCCGGTAGCCGACAGCATGGTAATCGTTCTTCCGTGAAAACTCCCCTTCAGCGTAACAATAGTATGCCGCCCCTCGCCGTACTTCATCAGCGAATATTTACGGACGATTTTGCAGGCACATTCATTCGCTTCAGCGCCGGAATTAGATAAAAAAACTTTTTTCATTTTAGCCGCCGCCGTAAGTTTTTCCGCAAACAACAGCGCGGTGTCATTCTGGTAATAGTTCGAAACATGAAAAAGCCGTTCCGACTGGGCTTTAATCGCTTCAAGCAGAGCCGGATGCCGGTGGCCCAAACAATTCACCGCTATACCCGAACCAAAATCCAGATACCGTTTCCCGTTCACATCAAAAAGATGCGCGCCCTCTCCCGATACAAAAGTTACCGGCAAACGGTGATACGTGTTCATAAAAACGTCATTCATATATACCTCCTAGCCATGCGGCCTTCCTGTTTTACGTTTAATGCTGAGGGGGAGGGGGGGGGGGGGTCTCCCCCGCGCGCCCAACACGCACACCGGGCGTTATTTCCCCGCTTTCTGCGCGGCCGAAACTCCCGGCGTTTGGTGTTCC
>JAITDS010000192.1 GCA_031282435.1 Spirochaetaceae bacterium | reverse complement strand
AAAATGAATACAAGAATAATTGTTATTATTATTGAGATTTTATAGCGGCTGAATGCGGAATCATCGACTCGTATAATATCATTTGTGTTTTTTATAAAACCGCTGATTATACGCGGCATAAGATTCTTATTTTTAACAGATGGTATAAGCTCAATGTACAAAACATCCGCTCTGTCAAGACGCGCTAAAGATTGGGGCGCTTCGACCCGCCTTATTTCCGCGACTGATCCAAGAAATACAGGGGTTTCTCCATTTTGTAAAACAGGAATTTCTTCAAGTCTGGTCTTAGTTGCCGGCGCTTCGCCAAAACTATTGCCTAGAACCCTGATATTTACCGGTCTTCCTTCAATTTCAAGCCTTCCTGACATAACACCGTCGCTGATAGATGACGCGGCCTGAGCAATTTGCATTGTTGTAATTCCTGTAAGCGCCGAAATATCGCGAAACGGAATGAGTCTTATCTCTGTCTTTTTTTCTATAGGTTTAACATTTACAGTAATAGAAACCGGCAGTGCGCGCCTTTTTATTTTTTCAGCGCTTTGCAGGGCTTTATTTTCTAAATCTTTTCTATCATTGCCACTGCTGCCCCGCGCCGCGAGTGTAAACATTGATGATAATCCCAACAGCCGTTCAGTTTTATCCTGAGGATATTCAATCGTGTATTCCGTATTAAGATTCAAATCACGAAGCGTTCTTTTAATTTCTAATATGGCCGCATCCTGTTTTACATTCGATTTAACAAAACAATGAAACTCCGCCGTTTCTTTTCTGTATGAAGACGAGGCGCGGCGTACTATATCATCATATTCAGAGCCCGCCCTGCAAAAAACTGTTTGAATAAACGAAATATTCTCCAGCCGTTTAATAATAGCGGTACATTCTTTAGCAGCCGATTCAAGCCGTGTACCCGTTGGATAATTCATTTTTATAATTATTTCATCAGAAATATCCGCTGGAACGAACATTGCGGGACGGCTTAATAAAAACGTAAATCCAATAACGCCCAGTAATACCGCAGCCGCTATGCAGTATTTTATATTACGCATAAATATACAAAGAATCTTTCTGTAAAATGTATCTATTTTAAAATAAGTTCGGGTAATCTTACCCGGCTTAAAAAATATTTTGAAAAGTACAGGCAGAGCAAACTGCGCATACCACCAGCCAGCAATAACCGATGCAACCAGACTTATCGAAAGATCGCCAAACAACATTCCAAGCGGACCCGGCAAAAAGACTATAGGAACGAATACAACGACAGTTGTCGCCGTACCACTGAAACTTGAAACAGACAAAGATGCCGTTACTTTTCCGATATGCGCCGCTTGTGGTCTTGCGGAACAGTTTGAAAAATTCCGGCAAAGAACATCAAGAATAATTAAAGATGTGTCGGATACAAGCCCTATTCCAAGAGCCAATCCGCTCAGACTCATGCTGTTCAGAGATTTACCGAAAGCGTTCAAAACAATAAAAGCCGCGGCGCCTGATACCGGCAGCGAAACTGCCGCAAGTAAGCTGCAACGTATATTTCCGATAAATATGAACAAAACTAAAGTTACTGCCGCGGCGCCTAATAACATTGAAATTGCCAAATCGCGCAAACTGTTTACAATAACGGGACTCGCATCATACACAATTTCTATTTCCATATCATTGGCAAAATATTCAGACGTTTCTTTGATTACTTTTTTTATATCAGAAGATAATCGTATAGGGTCGGCTCCGGGACGGCGGTATAATTCCAGAGTGGTCTGTTCTTTAGATTTATAAATAAAAAAACTTTTCTTTTTTTCCGGCGCTTCCCGTAAACGCGCTATATCTTTAAGATACATTGGACTGGAATCGCCCGATATGACGATACATGATAATTCTTCAATATTATTAGGCTTGGCCGAACTAACTACAACCAATTCCGCTTCACTCTCCCGCGCGCTGCCTGCCGGTATTTCCGCCGTGTCGTACGCAAGAATTTGAGCGAGCCGCATTGCCGATAATCCTTGTTTTACCGCCCGTTGAACATCAATTTCAATTTTAATTTCATTCTTTTCACCGCCGGATAAAACCACAGAACCAATCCCGTCAATTCGCCGCAGACGGGCTTTTAACTCATATTCACAAAAATTACGTTCTATAACTGCGTCATTTTTTTTAGATGAAACACTGATTATCGCATGAGATTCATCTTGTTCATTGCTTAATACAACCGGTTTTATAACGCCTTCCGGCAAAGTCGGATACACAGTATCCACCGCTTCTCGAACAAGAACAGCGGCGTTTGCGGGATTCACGCCCCAATGAAAATCAAGCGTTATAATCGATTCGCCGTCCCTCGATACACTCCGTATCCTTTCGAGACCTTTAACCGGCGATACGGCATCTTCAACAGGAATAGTTATTATTGCGCGAATATCTTCCGCGCCCATGCCCGGATATTTTGTTTCTATGCTTAAACGCGGATAAATGATTTCCGGCAGCCTGTCTACAGGCAAAGTCATCGCGGAGAACACGCCGCCAAGTATTACGGCGGAAAGCGCCATTATTACCGAGACAGGATGCCTAATACAAAGCGTTATAATATTTCTCATACACCGCCTATTTAAGAAGCTGAATACTCATTGCTTCTTGATTGACATTTGAATAACTATCAGTTAATCCCGGAGCTATATAAAAACTGATTATTCCTCCGCGGGTTGTATTTTTTAACAAACCTCGAATTTCTACGCGATATAATCCGCCGAATTCTTCCGTATCATCATCACAAACAAAATCCGCGCCGGCGGCAAACAATGGAGTAAAACTAAGAGCGCTATTTGTACTCTCTATTCTGAATAAGTCCATAATTGAAAAAAGATTTATTTTTGCGCTATCCGCCGTTTCAAAATACAGTTCTATATATGATTCAACAGACATATCATACGGGAAGTCTTCGTTGTTAATTTCTATCGTATTAAATAATTCGTTTGCCGTATATGAATTTATTTTTTTAACACTGTCATTATCTTCTTGTTTGAATAGAGTAAAACCGGCAAATGAAGGCGGCTTTGAATGAATTCCATTGACGAATACTTTAAAAACTTTCGTATAACGGCTTTCATTATCAGCCGCATCCTTTACGCCCGGACCCAGAATCATTGTAAAACGGCTGCCCCATGCGGGATTTTCGTTAAATGAGATTATTATACTGCCGGAATAAGGCGGCGGCGTATCTATTTTAAACTTTACAGAAGGCTCAATTAAAAATACATTTTTTAATTTTGATATATCGACAGGTTCTGAAAACCGCAGATTAACGCGGTATCCGTTTTCCCATGACGCATTTTCCATTACAATGCCGTTTATTTTTTCAGATCCGGCATCGTATTCCGCCAATTCAAATACAATTTCTTCATCCACATTAAGCGCGGCGGCGCTTAAAAGTACCGGTGCTTCCACATCTTCATTTGCGCGAAAACGGCGTATAAAATTACTTCCCAATTGCCTGCCGGCCATGCTCTGGAATTTATTCGATATCGTCATTTTATACGTTTCATTGTTTTTCCAGAGTTCTTTAGGCGTAAAAACAGCCGTTTTATTACTATCCTCCAAGCGCCATGAACCTGACATAGAAGGTGAAAATGAAATATCATTTAAACATGAATTAATATCAACAGCTTCACTAAAATTAATCTCTATCTGCTGCCGCCTTTCTAACAATACACTTTCATCTTCTGGTTTTACGGAAATAACTATAGGACGTTCACCATAAGGTCTTGTGGTAAACCGCGCTTCAAATCTTTTCTCAAGATTCACTCCGCGTTCATCACACGCTTCCGTTTCAAGATTAATAGAATAATCTTTATTCCTTTCAAATGGTGAAAATGGAATAAAATATAATCGTTTGTCATCCCATACTATTTTACCATTAAGTGATACACCGTCTTCTGTAACCGAAAATGCGCGTTCAACAATTACTTTATCCGGTGTATGCGAGAATAAAACTGAAATATTTATATCATCTATATTTTCAAAATATCCGCTTCCCGGACCCCAAGCGCAGACTTCAAACGGAGCATCCCTTAAAACATCACATGAAAAGAACAAGATAAAACAAACTAATATATTCAAAATATAAATTTGTATTTTCATGTCAAACTTCCGTAATCTCAAGATAAACAACTACGGTATCACGCAAAAATGAACCGCTTCCGTTTGAAATACCGGATGTGCCGCCGGGTATTGTCAGCTTGTAATAGTTTGGCTGATTAGCCGTTCCCGGACTCACATCTACCCATTCCAAATTCAGCGTATCGTTGCCGGGGCCGGTCCAGTGCGCCCAGCGAAGGACCGCACTTTTTATTGTTCCGGGAAAGAAAGGTTCTAACTTTATGCTTCGCGCTATATTTTCACGGCTTTTTATATCATTGACTGACGGTAAAAATTGAAAAGTAAGCCTGCATTCTTCTGATGCCTTTGAAATTTTCAATGAAATAACATTTATATTATTTGTAATATTCGTTAATTGATTATCTGAACCATATTGTTTTATAGAAACTATATCCAAGTTTGGAATATCTACTATAAAATTAAACGCATACTCATTCGTTAATCTTAAACCATAAGTATCTTTTGTATCTGCGGAAATAGTCAGCCGGTATAATGTTCCCGTTTCCATATCGCGTAATGGAGAAAAAATAAATTTGACAGGAGAATACTCTTCTATAATGCCGGATACAGAAGGTTCAATACGAAAGCCGCTTACAACACTATTTTTATCCATTGGTTTGCTGAATACAACAGCTATACTCTGCGAAAAACCAAGATGCTTTTCCGTTTCCGCGCCCGTCTCCATCCAATAGCACCCGCCGTCACTTCCTTCAATTCTCAACACAGGGGCTGTATATTTTACAAAGGGAAAATCCGTATCTTTATTTGCTGTAAATTGCGCGGAATACGACTTAGGCAATGGAACACCGGCGGCGCTCAGCGCCTTTGCTCCGAGCGACCAGCGGTAAACACTCCAAGCATTTAACGCTTCAGTTGATATGATTTCAAGTTCCGTATCTGAATTATTCCAGTTAAATTTTTTTCTGCTTATACCGTCAATCGAAAAAGAGTCTTCCACACTTCTTTTATTCATTGAAGTTGAAAAAAATAGTTTTATTTTAGCGCCGTCTTCAGGCATAACCCCTGTAGAAGAGCCGTCAGCAGGATAAAAATCTTTTAGATACGGGACTGTATCCGCGCTTATAGCATAAAACGGAACAAAAACTGAAAAATTTCCCGCACGCCCGTCTTTGGAATAAGCGCCGCCGTTTAACGAAAGCGTATATCGCACACCGGGCTGCCACCCCGCTGCCGGATAAAAATAAAACCTCTCCCCTTCCCAACGGAAATCACCCTCCATTTTACCGCCATAGAATTCAACACTGAAAATCCGTTCAACATCTTCAATAAACATTTCCGTATCAAAACTAACGCTTACAGGACTCGCGGCGAATGGTAAAATTGTTTCAGCCTCACTCGGCTCTGTAGATACGGATATAGGACGTAAATCAATAAAACCACAGTGCGTAAAAATGAAATTAAAAAAGAAGAAAAATATAATCATCACCGCAGAGCGGCAGATTATTAAATCACGTCCGCGAACAAATGAT
This sequence comes from Spirochaetaceae bacterium, assembly GCA_031282435.1. Taxonomy (GTDB): domain Bacteria; phylum Spirochaetota; class Spirochaetia; order Treponematales; family Breznakiellaceae; genus JAIRMY01. Next base: position 6,614 of record JAITDS010000192.1, on the reverse strand, counting down.
GAAAATGACAAATATGTTTTATTCGCAGTGAGGTTTAATACCCCGCCGCTTGCGGCGGTTCGAGTCAGGTTTGACAAACAAAAAAATGGTAGTAAACCTCGCCATTGATAAATTTCCTTACAGAACGAACCTCGTAGAGTCCGCAACGCAAACAAGATACCCCGCCGCTTGCGGCGTGGAGGTTCATTCAGCAAGTAAAACATATTCACCATCCTGAATATCTGAAGCGGGTCTTATTACCGCGACCTCGCCTTCACGCAAACCTTCCGTAATTTCCCATTCGTCCCCGGTCAATTCACCAAGCGTTACAGTACGCTCCGATATTATTTCACCATTTACAATAAAAACCGTACCTGTCTTATTTGTTTTATTTATTATAGCGGAATCTTTAAGCGCCAGAATTGAATACGGCGGTCCAAGATTTATAGATACACGGGCAAACATCCCGGGTTTTGCGAATTTTTCTTCATCGATTGACAAAGCATCATTGCCATTTTCTTTTATTATATCCTGTTTTGAAAGAACTACACGTACAGAAAATGTAAAAGATTTATTATCCGCTACAGGTGAAATCAAATCGATAATTCCATTATAAGACGAAAGCAGACCGTCAAGCTCAACAACAGCATTCATTCCTGTTTCCAAACGAAACGCGTCGGCTTCAGGTACGGAAATCATCGCGCATAAAGATTCAGTATCAATAATTGTAAATATGGCGTCTTCACGTTTTACACGTTCACCTTCTTCAAGATAACGCGCCGCTATAACGCCGGAAAAAGGACATCGTATTGTAAGCTCACTTTCCGTCAATTTCGCGGACGCTAATTCTTTTTCCGCGGCATCACGTCTTGCCGCGGCCCCCTCTACTTCGGCGCGCGCACGGGCTGTCGCAAGTTTTACAAAAGCCTTTATTTTTGCCTGTTTGCTTTGTGGAACAGCAATTCCGGCGGCTTTTAGGTCTTTATCCCGAAAACCAATACGCCTAATATCCAATTCTTTTTCAGATAGACGCAGAGATGCCATTCGGATTTCCATGTTGAATCGCGCGGTACGAATTGTTTCTTCAGATATTCCTTCTACTTTGAATAATTGTTCCTGCGCGGCGATTTTACGCTCTTCCTCACGATACTGTTTCCATGATTCAGAAAGTTCTTCCTCCGCTTTTTCTATACTGAGTATTTCAGCTTCAGCCTGTAATTCACTTTCTAATAATTTAGCCCGCGCCAATGATAATTCCGCTTGGGACTGTGAAAAATTATTTTCAGCGCGTTTTAAAGAAAGAATAATTTGTGAATTCTCCAAAATCGCAATAGGTTTATCTTTTGTAACTTTTTGTCCTTCACGATAAAGAAGTTTTTTTATCACGGCATCCTGCGGCGCGGCTACATCAACTTTCTTTTTGTATGATAATACTCCAAAACCAGATAATTCATTTTTTACTTCTTTTATTTTTACCGCCTCGCCTTGAACTATTTTCCGGCTTTCATCTTTTTCATTATTCTTTGAACAGGAATTATAAAAGAAGATAATAAACGCGCAAACAAAAAAAATTATATAATTTTTCATAATTTCTCTCCTTCCATAATAAAGCGGGGGAAGCCTCCCCCGCGCTCCAGCCCGGCGCTCCGGTCGGTATGCCCGTGCCTGCGGCACGTTCACACCTCCCTCCGCTTGGTCTTACGCTGCCCCCTCTGCGGGGGAGACCTCCGCAATGCCCCCCCCCCCCCCCTCCCACATTAAATATTCATTGGAGCGGAAGTTGGAAACTTTAGGTTTCCGAACAACTCTATTTAATAACAAAAACCGCCTTACAAGTTTCCCGCGGATACAAGATTGCGAAGAGAACCCCTAGGCAAATCCGCTAATTTTTCAAGTTCCTGCTCCGCGCTCATAATATCAATTACAGCTTGTACAAGCGCAAGTTCTTTTTTTGTATGCGAAATTTGATCTTCCATTAGTTCAATACTTGTTAATTGTCCAAGTTCGTGTTTAAGCTTCGATATAGCAAGTTTTTGTTCAGATAATTTTCTTGATTCAAGCGCTAAATTTCTTTTTTGAATAAAAGCGCGGCATTTCACGACAGCCGCTTCAGAAGCGCGGCCTAATCGTGCAAAAGCCAAATCGTAACTGCTCTGCTCCATATTCAACGCGATTTTTGCTTGTTCCGGCGTCATTGAAGATACAGGATCAGGCATTATGACGCTTGTTCCCTGCATACGGAAAGTTTGATTATTTAAGCCTTCCATACCCGTTGAAGCCGCTCCGCCAAGCGAAATCCACGGACTTGCAAATTCAAGAGTTAAACCGGCCGACCAATTATAATTACTGAGCGGATAACTATTTCCCGCCAAAGAAAAATTCCCGCTTGCGTGAATAGTAGGCATCCACGAAAGACGTGCGAATTTTAATTCTTCCTGTTTTTGCTTTATTGAAAGCCGCGCGGAGGCGAGATCAGGATTTCCAGCTTCCGCCGCGCTTCGTAGCGCTTCCGGCAAAGGAAGTACGGGAGTATATTCAATATCTATTATTTCAATTAGTTCCGGCAGCGTTTCAAGACCAAGACTTTCCGCAAACTGTTTTTCTATTTCATAAAGCTCAATTTCAGCGCCGACAATTTCTATTTTTTCCTGCGCTATATTTATATCCGCTTCATTTAAATCACGAAGAAGTGATATACCTAATTCAACCTCGTGTTCCAGAACCAGCCGTTGTTTTAATAAAGCCTGTAAACCCTCGCGCCGTATTTGCAGCATGGAACGCGACGCTAGAACCTGCCTGTACGCGCTTACAGCCGCCGAAGCCGTCGCGTCCGTAGAGCGCTCTATTTGCTTTTCCTCAAATAAAAGACGCGCTTTTTCAATTTTTCGTGACGAAAATAAACGTCCGCCGTCAAATATAAGCTGGTCAATACCCAAAGTATAATTTTTTGAAAACGTATCCGCTCCTGATTTTGAAAGACGTTCATCCTCATAAGCGCTCAGAGTCAATTTAGGAAAATACGCGCGGCGGCCAAGCGCCCATACAACGGCTCCTACACTGTGCGCGGCATAGGCGCTTTTCAACTCGATTGAAGCGCCAAGCGCCAACTGCGCCGCTTCCGCAAATGTTAAGCCTCTTTCCTCCGCCGTAAATTGATCTTTTGCCATAATCCCGGCGGCAATAAAAACAGTATATAAAAAAATATATAAAACCGGTTTAATTTTCATACATATCCTTTTTATTCGCGGTGGATTTTAATACCCACGCGCAGAGCGCACACTTGCGTCGGGGAGAATCATTATTCATCAAGTCACTCTTCTTCCGCTGTTTCAGGATTTTCTTCACCGCCTATGTAATACGGAAAATCTATTTTCTTTGCGGCGTTTACAGTTTTGTTTACCGCGGCGCGTAAAATCCCCATAAGATTTTTAGAAGAAGACAAACCCTCAGTTCCCCGCGCCGTTATTCGCCCTGCCGCAAGCGGAGTTTTAATATGTAATTTATTTTTTGTGTGATTTGGCCGCAGTAAAACTTCTAACGCTATTGATTTTTTATTATTCCATCCGACAAAATAATCACGTTCTGTAGAATATACATCAACAATAAAATCAGCGTTAATATCATCTTCAAAAAATAAATAACCTTTTTCTAAAAATAATAACGGAAGTAGCCGTATTATTTCGGCCTCTATTGAAACTGAACCGCCATTTTTATCCGCAACTATATTTCCCATCTTTAATGTTTTCGCTTCCTTGTTGCTAATTGTCCATGACAAACTCGATTTATCATAAACGCCGCTTGTAGAGCAGGAAAATAAAAAGAAAATTGGAAAAACCTTTGTCATGAATATCCGCGCAACAAAGACGCGCTTTGCGAGAAATATTAAAGACTGCTTGCGAATAAAAATAAGCATTATGTCAATTTCTCCGCATAATTGTATTTTCAAGATTTTCTACAGCTTTTAGTAATCCGCCGCCGTTTGAAATAAGAACTTTTGCCCTGCGTAAATCGGAAAGCGCCGCGTTATATTGACCGTTTATCCAAAGAAGACGCGCCCTGTCCAGAAACACCATAGCGCTCTCTTCGGAAACGGAGACTGCTCTGTCCAGAAACGCCATCGCCGCGCCGTCTAAGACGCTTTGCGTATCTTTTCCGGCGGAAATACGGCTCAAATCAGCGGCCAAACGCAGAGCGCGTATATTTGACGGATCGTCCGCCAGCAGCGCTTCCGTGATTTTTTGGGCGGCGGCGTTTCTGCCTGTTTCGCGCAGTATATTTGCTATATATAATGACGCCTCAATTTGAGACGGACGCAAAAGCAGCGCGTGACGGAATGTCTTTTCCGCGTCGTTAAGCCGGCCTGAAAAATACTCGGACTTTCCGCGCAAGATTAACGCCGGAATAAAAAAATCCGCCTTAATGCCGGCGTTTTTACGCGATAATGCGGCTATAGTTTCTGAAAAGCGGCCTTCCGCATATAGATTTTTAGCGCGCGCGTATATTAAAAGTGTTTTGTCATCAACTTTTATAATTGAACATGACGGCAAGATGAATAGAATTGATATGTTTATTAGCGCAAAATAAAATGAAACTGTTTTTCCGCGCATAATCAACCCCTTGCGATATAATTCAGTCTGCTTGCCAGAAAACTATTTTCGCCGTAGCTTTTTTTTGCGAAGACAGCCTGTTTTTCAAACCATGTTTTATATTTTTTATCCGCCGCCAATTCCCGCATCGCGCCGGAGGCAAATACCGTATATGGATTATCTTTCAAAGAAATAAGCGGAATAAGCGGGGAAAGTTGTTCAGGGTCATAATCTTTTATTGAATCATTTATAATTTGTTTTATTTCATTTCTTGAAAATATAATTTTACCATCGGACGGGTTTAGCCCTACAAAAACGGCAAGTACATTCCGGCATTCAGCGGCGTACGGACCATCCGGAAATATATTTATGCACCGTTCCGCGTAATCCGCCGCAAGCGCTCCTGAAAAATTCCGCGCGCCAAAATGCCAGTATGCCGGAAACCCGCTATATCGCGCTTGTATGGCCGCGTAACGGGCTTGTTTCGACCTGTCCGCGCCGCCATCTTCCATCTCACATACTAAAAGCATCCAGCGTGAAAATGCGTCCGGTTCTTCTTCATTACGAAACAAACCGGAAAGAAGCGCCGCGCTTTTTTTATAATCTTCTCTGATAAAATAAATTACCGCATCCGCCGCGTTTAACGCTTCAATTCGTTTTGCTTCGGAAATATCAGGTTTATTTTCTTTTGAGTACAACTCTTTTACTTTTCTAATTCCGTCTTCAATAGATTTCTTTGTAACCTGTATAGACGCGGAATTCTGAAACTTGTTGAATGAATATGCCCATGCGAGATCTTTGTACGCCGCTATTACAGCGCCTGCCAGATCGCCGCCGTTTTCCCTAAAAACCGATTCGCTTAAACCTAATCCCGGCGCGTATCCCTGCGACCGCTCCGTTTCAGCTATCGCGTCGAGCAGAGATATATCCAAAGTTTGATATGTTTCCCCTAAAGCCGCGCCGCCTGAGTTTTGTATTGACACCGGTCTTTGCCCAATTTCTTTAGGGGCTTCAGTTTCATTAGTTTTTTTAGAAAGGATATTTTCAGACTCAATAGTCCTATCAATTTTTTTTATCAACCGTTCAACAGTCTCGTTAAAACCGCACGCGCAAAGACAAAGCGCGCATATCATCGAAATAAAAAAACCTTTTTTAAACACAAAATCTCTCCTTTGAAAACCCGATTTAGTTTTCATCTGGTATTTACCGTGTATTACGATGTTGAAAATATTAACGCGGATTTTAGTGTTTTGCTTTATTTTTTAAATAAATTCGTGATTTTTGCATTTTTTTACTTTTAAAATATGCAAAATTTACAAACTGCTAATATATCAGAAGGAGCGCTCGGCGAATCAAAGAGAAAGATATCCCTCGTTAATCTTAGAAGTGAACTTATCACTTGTTTTCTACAAGTTTGCCCGGCAATTCCGATTTCAAATATGAAAAATATCTCCAAATTCACAAAACGGATGCCTTTTACGCCGTCAACTAGGGTTTACATTTGCAAACCTTGTAAAATCAAACCGCTTTCATCTACAGTGGACTTGTTCGCCAACCCGGTTGGTTGTCGCCCAAGTCCTTGCAAAATGCGTGACATTTTGCGTTTTCAAGCGGAAGTTGTTCGGAAACTTCAGTTTCCGAACAACTCTGGTCTTGGGTTTGCGCGGAGCGCAAACTCCGAAAGCTCAACGCGCTTGCGCGTTGAGCCGCGCAAGCGATTGTAGGGGTTGCGAAGCAAGACACGGCGCCCCCTGCGGGGGCGGCGTGGCCGGAGCGCGAAAGCGCGTAGCCCCGAAAAGCGCGGTTTTTGCCTGCCGTAAGGCAGGTGAAAATGCGCCCGAAATTAAAAAGCGTTGTTAATACACTGTTGAAACCATGTAAAACTTGGAATTTCTCCGAAACCGGAATCGCTTGAAGTTTCCGAACAACTCTATGTATAGTCTCAGAAAGAAATAGGACACCCGCGCCATAAGAGGCGGCCTGATGTAGAATGGAAATTTAAAAGAAATCTGTTTTACAGAGGTACGCCCCATGAAAGGCAAAATCGGA
>JAITDS010000187.1 GCA_031282435.1 Spirochaetaceae bacterium | reverse complement strand
CGCTAAAGGCGATCCGGGCGATCCGGGACCCGCCGGGCCGCAGGGTTCACAGGGGATTCAGGGCGTTCCCGGGCCTGCCGGGCCGCAGGGACCACAGGGACCACAGGGCAATCCGGGTGATCCGGGACCCGCCGGGCCGCAGGGACCGCAGGGCAATCAGGGAATTCCGGGACCCGCCGGGCCACAGGGACCGCCGGGCGTTAAAGGCGATCCGGGAGCGCAGGGCCTTCCGGGCGATCCGGGACCTGCCGGGCTGTCATCACAGGTAATAATCCCATTCGCGTCCCAAACAAGCCCCTCTATAGGAACAGACTCGACAGGACAATCCCAAAACGTAAGAATTATCACTTTCGGCGGCGATCCTCCTGTAGTGCCCCTCGCGTCAGACGGAAGCGTCACTCTCGCCCCCGACAGCCAAGGCGTATTTTCCCTGCCGTTCGACGCCGTACTTGAAAGCATTTACATCACCATCGGCAGCGCTATAACCTTTACTTTTCCCGCCGGCATAAGCGTTTACCCATTCGTGCAAATATTTACCGCGCCTCCCTCCGGCAATACGTTTACGCCCATACCGTCGATAAAGCTTGTTCCATCTGTGGGGTACAGCGGCCCAGTTCCCTCCAACACAACGCGGGCGGTTTCCCTTTCGCAAATCGGCGTATCTTTAAGCGCGGGAACAAGAATACTAATTGGCGGGCAGATACAAATAATCGGAAGCAGTTCTCTGTCTCAGCAGTACTATTTCTACTTTACCGGCGGGCTCGCGCTGAGGCCGCTGTGATGAACGGGCGCGGGACGCGGCGCGATATGTGAGTAATCCCGCGCAAAAAAATTTCCGCCTATAGCGATTACTAAAACACTGGTAATCGCTATAGGCGGAGCAGTAGCATATAATTGTTTTTCGCAGACAGCAAGATTTAAATAATAAACTAAGTGATAATTGCCACTGATTCACCGGCTGAAATATTGACATTTTCATAAGTTAATACAGGTTCTTCCAAGATAAGCCCGTCTATCAGCGCCATACCGTCAGATTCTTCCAAAACCCATATATCTATTCGCGTTGCCAGATAGCGCTCGCCCAATATGTCGTATTTATATCTGGCAGTCAGAACATATTTTTTATTAAGTTTATCCGTCCGCACGGAATCCGCAGGAACAAGATATGCCATACGCCCGTTCGAGGTCATCCCTGCGGGCTTGGGCATAACAGTATCCACGGCAGGCAGATTCTTCAAAAATTCGACGCGCGAATAATATGTCAGGTACGCCGCCATTGAAAAAAACAGCAGCATAAAGCAAATACACGCCGCCGTCCGGGCAGATATAACACGCTTGCGCAACAAAATCACCTTTCTTTCGCGCTTATCAAACCTATACCGTTTTTGATATATTCATGCCCGTACAGAAGCAGCGCCAAAATCGGCATAACATAAAAAGTCGCGGCGGCAAAAGATAAGCCCGACATTTCCTGATTTATTCTTGATAAAAACATTGACATGGGATAACGCTCGAACTTTTTGATAAATACGATAGCCTGATCAATCAGGTTCCAGTATTCTATTGCGGTCAGCATAAGAACGGCGGCTATGCCTGATTTTACCATTGGCAGGGTGATATAAAAGAAAATCTGCGGATGGCCCGCCCCGTCGATTTTCGCCGCCTCTGTGCACTCATATGGCAGGATTTTCATTTGCTGGCGCAGCAGGAATACGCCGAAAGGGTTGAACACAGCCGGGAGTATGACCGCAAGGTAACTGTTTTCTATCCCAAGAAAACTTGCTGTCATGTAATTGGGCATGAGCGTCACTTGCAGAGGCAGGAGCATCGCGATAATATAAATTAGAAATATTATATCTTTGCCCCTGAAGCGCAAAACAGTGAAGCCGTAAGCGCCGAGCAGCGACGCAAGAACGCTTCCCAGTGCGACTGACAGAGTAATAAGCACGGAATTCCAGAACATGGTCAGATATACCGGCGTCCTGATAAGCAGCTGGCTGTATTGCTCCAGGCTGAACCCGCTTGGCAGAAGCGATATTTTGATAAACTGAGTTTCCTGTGCGGCCGCGCTTTCCTCCGCCGCAGGCGGCGCGAACGAATTCACCGCCGTGATATAAAGCGGAGCAAGCCAGACAAGCGAAATAAGCAATACAAGCGCGGTCAGGCAGACTGTTCCGGCCTTTTTTATTTTGCGGGATTGACGACCTGCTGAAAGATTTTTCTTCATGCCCATTCCTCCCGGTCAGTCGCTGAGATTTTCGGAAAAACGGTTTTCAAACCTGAACGAAACGACAACGACGATAACTATAATAAGCGTCAAGACGTAAACCGCGCTGACCAGCCTGTGATAATGCAGCGAAAGCAGAGTATTATTTACAAAATATTGGAGAAGATATACGCTGTCCGGCGGAAATTCGCCCTCAATCAGATAAACTTCCCTGAATATCTTGAATGAATTTACAAAAGACATCATAAAAACGAGAAAAAACGTCGGCGTAAGATAAACCAGCGTGATGTTTTTGAATTTCCGCCATGTCCCCGCCCCAAGAACCGAGGCGCAATCATAGTAAAAATATGGGATCGAGTTAAGCCCGGCCATGAACAGAACCGTGTTATAACCAAGCGTTTTCCAGATGTAGATAAAAATCATGACCCCCATGGCGTGATTGCCCGCCAGCCAGTTCGGGCCGGAAATTCCAAATTTGTACAGAAGACCGTTCAAAGCTCCGTTTGGCGCGAAAACCTGCGTCCAGAAATGGGCGGTCGTCGCGGACGGCAGAACCAGCGGAATCAGAAAAATAATTGAAAACAGATTTATAAACCGCGCCAGCTTTTTCAGCGCGAGCGCAAGTCCCAGCGCCGAGACAATGCTCAGCGGAATCGCGAAAATCATAAAAATAAAAGTGTTTTTCAGGCCGAGAAGAAAAAATTTATTTTTAAATATATCTATAAAATTCTGGAAGCCGACAAAGCGCATTTTTATTGGATTTTCTGTAAACGCATAGGCTGCGGAAATCAAAAACGGTATCAGATAAAAAAGCGCGAACCCTGCCAGACTAAATGACATGGCAAAAATAGGGAATGCGTTTTCGGGGCTTACCCGAAGACGACGAAGCGGTTTTATAACTGTACTTTCCATAACAACCTCGTTTTTGCTTTGAATTTATATATATTTGCTCTAACAACTATTCTGCGCAAATTGACTTACTAATGACTCAAACAGTATTTTTGCTTCACCGTATTCTAATCTGTTCAGAAAGTCATAGCAAATTGCAGCGTTATTCTCAATGCTTATTATAGGCTCGCCGTATAAAAAATGTTCTATGCAGCAGTCAATAATATCTCCAGAGGACAAACCTCCGGCAAGACTGTATTTAATCAGCTCGTCGATTTGCCTGATAGCCGCCGCTCTTGCTTTTTCAAACAATCCTATTGAAAAGCAGAGTTTATAATCAAATTTCTGATAATTATCCCTGAATAATATATCGTTATTTTTTAAAAGCTTAAGAGAAAAAATATATTTGTCATTGCCGAACACAGCAGCGGCGCATTCTGTTGACATAATTTCCTCTTTTTCCGTCAATGAAATCTCAATCGCCCTTGCTGACACCGCAAACAGCATATAGTTTTTCAATGTTTTTTTGGCTGAAGTTTTTTCCCTTTGGCAACAGGCAATATAAGAATATGAATTTACTTCCGTTCGCTTTTTTGACGTAAGCATTGCAAGCTCGCTGTTGGCCGGCTTGGTTTTTTGATAATTAAAATATAAATCTGACTCAAGCCTGAAAATTTTGTCCAGCATAGAATATACTGTGTCAGCGTCATACGCTGACACAACAATAATCGCCGCATTTTCCGGCTTGTAACGCTTCCTGTGTATTTGCGTGAGTTTTTCATAATCAGCGCGCAAAATGTCTTTTTCCCAGCCTGCCGGCAGCGTCATGCTCAGCCTATTTAATAAATTAATATATGCTTTTTGCCACGGCTTTGCTAAAAAGTCGCAGTACTCAGTCAAAATATCCTTACGCGTTTGTATGAGCGCGGATTCACTTAAAAACGTCCCTTCAAGAATGCCTTTTGCCGTCAACAAACTGTTTTTTAGCAAGCCTTGGGCATAATCAACCGCTTTAAATAAATATGCCGTCTCATAAAAAGAAGTATATGCATAATTAAACGCGTTGAAATATAAGTTTTGTAAATAAGAACTCCCATAAAGGTGCGGATACAGTGACAGATGCTCTAAAAAATGAGACAGCCCATGTTCTCCGTCGCCTTCATACGCCGCCCCCGCTCTAACTGACAGGCAGACTGAGAAAGTGTTTACCGGGGCTTGCGCTTTACAGGCATAAAAAGCAAGCCCGTTATCAAGCGCTCTTATTGATATTTTCGACAGATCGTCATCCAATTTTATTAACCGTATGCCATATCATTCAGATAAGCCATTGAATCCGCGTCGTCTTCCAGACATGTATGATAGGCGACCAGTGCTTCAAGCGCGTTATGCCTTGCCATGTCGCACTGAAAAGCTTTCTTTTCTTTATCGATTCCCTTTGAAGAATACGTCTTGGCGTAGCATACTCCGCATAGTCTGTTTGCCCAGCATTCGGAACATGTTTTTTCTGATTCTTTAATATATTCGTCCACATAATAACGCTTTATATCATCGTAGATTAATCCCTGGCCGACATTCCCTATTGGCGGAGATACTCCGACGCGCTCACATACTTTGAAATCTCCTTCCGCGGTTACATACAGCCGCCTTGTGCCTGGCACACAGCACCCGTTCAAGCCGTCCAGAGCCGAAGGTTTATTAAACAGCGGGCGATTATGCACTTTCAGAAGAAGCTCATCATGGTGTTTTTTAGTCAGTATACCGGAACTGTTATCTGGCTTTTTTTCAGAATAGAGCTCATTCCATTTAAAAAGAGTGTTAACATATCCCTTGCCCTGCTTAACGTCAACCGACGTTCCCTCGGCCTCTTCAAAAACATATTTAACCGAGCCATGTTCAGGATAGCTTATTAATTTATCAGTTTCTTTTGGAAGCCAATCCAAACCTTCAAAAAAATTGTGTATGCGATCTATTTTTTCAAACGTATACGGCGGCGCAAAGACCATGCTGAGACTTACTCGCGAAGCGAATTCATCTCCAAAAACGTCAGCCAGTATTTTGACTCCCCTTAAGGTATCGTCAAAGCTGCCTTTCCCTCCCTGATACTTACGGTATGAGTTGTGAACTTCCCTTGGGCCGTCAAGACTTGCCACTAAAGAAAAACCCTTTGTTTTAAAGAAAAATTCAGCTTTTTCCCTTGTCATAAGCGTCATATTGCTTGTCATGGAAAAAGTTAAATTTTTGCCTTTCATCAACTCTTTTGAGTACTCGACGCAGCTTTTCATCATGTCAAATTTTAATAATGGCTCTCCGCCATAAAACGTTACAGACACATCATTTCCGCTGTGTTCCGCAAGATAACGGATAGCTTTTCGGGCTGTTTCTTCGCTCATATCGCTCTCTGAAAAATTGCGGTTCTCTTGAAAATCTTCGTTATATATACAATAGCCGCAGCGAAGATTGCATCTCCCGGTAAGCTCCAGAGTTATTAATCGAACTTTTTCTTCCAGCATTTGTTTTATTTCCGACTGATGCTTAATTGAGGTCATATTTGTGTCGTAGGGGGACTGCAAGAGATTTTCCTGTAAAATGACATCTTTTACGCCGCTTAGAGCGCTGCCGTCAATCCTGCCGTTATTATAGTTATGCCATTGTTCATATCCGTCTGTCTCCTGCCTTTCAAAAAGCCATGAAAAGAAAAGTTCTTCCCGCTTGTCCAGACACACCACTTTGCCCGTGCCGCTGTCATAGAAATATGCCTGTTTCAAAGTGTGAAACAACTTGCCAAGACGTTCTATCCCACCGTGTTCTTTTACCAGGTTGGTGATAAACGACAGGTCTTTTTTTGTCCGCTCCGCCATATTTATTTTCGTACACCTCCGTGGCGCTTACTCGTTCATATATTGTTCAAGCTTTTTTATTAAGTTATCTATGCTTTCGTCGGCAGATACAAGTCCGTCCGCGAAATCATTAAACGTACCTTCCGAAATTTGAAGAATATCCGTGTCTTCAGTTCGGTATGCGCTTATCTGCGATACCCAGCCGTCAACAATCGCAGTCGCCGCCGAAATATCTTCCGCTGAACGGCCATAAGAGGACATATAACCCGCAACCCTTGCCCTAAGCCCGTTTTTGTTCACTCCCGCGTTTGGAAAAGACGGAAGAGTCTGAACCTCATCGGAAACAAGAAACTTCAGAAATTCCCAAGAAAGTTCTTTATTCTCAGACTGGCTTGTAATGCCAAAATCAAGCGCATAATAAGGCGAAAGATAGACTTTTCCATCGTCATACTGCCATTGCAGGATTGTATCTTTATTGTCCAGAACAAGCATTGCGGCTTCCGCGTCATTCACATAATTAATCTGGCAAACCGTGTGAGACTCATTGTTAAGATTAAAGTCCCGGGGCATTGTTTTATAGTCTTTGAGTTCGTCAAAAACATTCAGCAGCGCTTTTATCTTGTCGCGGTCTATTTCCACGGCGCCTGTATCGTAATTAATGGAAGCGACTGTGGTCTTTGTAAATAAATCGCCTAAAATAGAACGCGGAGCTGGCATAAACGTATTGGCCAGCGTTGAGGCGCCGTACATTTGTTTGCCGATATCCAGCGCTTCCCGCCATGAAATTGCTTTCGCGCCGGATGCGGGGCCAAGCCCCGTTGATTGAAGCAGCGCGACTTCGAATCTCACAGTCGGAACCGCCGTTGCCGAAAGCGGAAACTGATACACCGCGCCGGAAACTGTACGGCAGGCGTCAAAAATATTCATGTAATAATTATCTGCATTGATTTCTTCAGCGCTGCCAAGGTAAAACGAAAGATTCTCAAACACGCCCATTTTAATATACCGGCCCATGGGGAGACCGATCGATGTGATAATTATATCATCGGCTTTCCCGGATAAAATCTGCGTATTCAGCTGAGAGATATAATCTTCGCGCGTCTGACCCGAAGGGCGGTCGCCTGCCGCAGTAGTGCCCTGGCCGTCGTTGACCAGTATATCCGTCCCGTTATAAAAATCGCGGATATTAACTTGCATGCCAGAATATTTTTCAGTAAACATCTTGACCGCTGTTTCAAGCCATTCCGCGGATTCGTAGACGTTTATACTGATTTCGCCGTTCATCTCCGGCGGGGTATAGCCGGAAACGGTTTCGCTTTCCGGAGGCGCTTCAGAACCTGACGTTTCAGGAGACGCAGGCTCCGCCGGCCCGCTTGCCTGCGGGTTTTCCGAACTGTTCGAGCAAGCGCACAAAGACAGGATCATAGATATTAGCAATATTAGTATAATATACTTTTTCACTTGGTACTCCTTATTTTTTATCCGTTTGAAAATTTGACAGACAATAGACAGCAATATATGTGTTTTATTTGCATATTAGAACCACAATAATATTAACTCAAATGAAAAATTTTGTCAACCTCTGAAACAAGCGAAACTTTTTATTGAAAATTACAAACTAACTAAAATTTATACATATTTTTATACAGTTCTCAAAGTCTGCTTGCGCAAAGTCAGTATCAAGTATGTGTCATCTGATTAGTCGATGTTGTCATGTTCGCGTTCAAATTAGCGGTGTTGCCGGGCGCGCAGCTATATGCGCAGACGTTACATGGGACATTGCCGCTTACTGTATTGTGATTGCCTAAGCCTATGTTACATACACAGCCATAAGCGTTCAGTCCGGTGTCATGAGGCGTTCTTCCCACGGGATTAACTATTTTCATAAGTTGTCTCCTTTCCAGCAGTCTATTATCTGTCAAGTAAGTTTAAATATATGTTAAATTAATATTATTGTTAAAAACAACTATTTCAAATCCGAGGCGTTTGCTTCTTCTCTCGTATCAATCTTTTTTATAAAACTTCTTTAAAGCGTCCCGCCTGGAAATTATATAATTCAGCATATCTGCTCGACTTTTTCAGCAAGTCTTTTTGTGTGCCCTGTTCCGCAACTGTTCCGTTTTCAATTACAATTATACGGTCTGCAAGGTGAATATTGGATAAGCGATGCGATATAAAAAAAACGGTTTTGTTTTCACAGCGCCTTTTTAAGTAAGAAAAAACTTTTTCTTCCGCTTCCGGATCAAGCGAAGAGGAAGGTTCGTCCAGGATCAGCGCGGATGCGTCAGTGTACAACGCTCTGGCAAGCGCTAATTTTTGTCGCTGCCCCTGGGACAACTCCACCCCGCTCTCTGAAAAAGAACGGCTTAAATAAGCGCCTAAATCCTCATTGCAAATTTTTAAAATGTCGCTGCCAGCGCAAAAATTAAGGACTTCTTTTTTTTCTTTGTCAGAATAATCATCACGAGCTTTAGGGTCAATATTTTCTCGTAAAGTAAACGCAAAATTCACTCCGTTTTGAAAATATACGCCAAAACATTTTTGCAATTCATCCAAACGATAATTCTTAATATTTAGGCCATTAATTAAAATTTCGCCTTTATTTACATCGTACAGGCGAAGTAACAGCTTGACAATAGTGGATTTTCCCGACCCGTTTTTACCCACAAAAGCGATTTTTTCATTGGATTTTACAGAAAAGCTGATATTATTCAAAACTTTAACGCTTGTTTCCGGATATGAAAAAGATACATTTTTAAAAACAACGCTGTTTATTTCAGCAATATTTTTTGCGCCTGATTCTATTTTATTCAGCGAAAGAACGTCAAATTTACTCATACTTTCAATTTTTAATTTATTATCATACACAGAAACTAAATAATTTGTCAGCAGCATAATGCTTCCGTAAACCTGCTGAAACAAACCTATATAAAAAGGATAATCTCCAATAGTCATAGACGCCAGAAGAACTTTCCGGGCGATTTGCAGCGATATTATAATAATCAACGCTTCCGGAAGCAAACTAAGCAAGCATACGGCCAGAGAATTTTTTTTTAATATATTTTTTTTGGATAAAAATATATGCTTCCACAGAATATTATATTTTTCCAGCAATAAGTCTTCAAGCTTAAGATGTCTGATGTCTTGAGCATAATCTTTTGACGAACATATAGAAAAGATATAAAATCTTTGGCGGCTGTTTGTCATTTGCTTCAAACTGTTTTGATAAAGCAGTTTTGTATATTTATTACTGACAAAGGCGGATGGAATAGATATCAGCGTGATTAGTACAGCGTATACCGCGTTGACCTGGCAAAGAACCACAAACGCTCCGGTAAACGATAAAAGCGAACTTATGCAGTCCAGCGCGCTCCATAATATATTTGAAACGGCAAATGAGTTATCCCTTGCGGAATTCAATAAGTCATAATATTTCGGCGAATCGTAAAGCTTAATATCGGCTTGCATGGCTTTTCTTAAAATAGAACTGGAAACCTGGTGCTGGAGCATCTCGTCATGTATAGAAGTTACATACATGGCCAATTTTTGAGATATAATTTGCAGCGCTGACGCCGCAAATACACCGCCCGAATATATCATCAAAAGAAACATGGTTTCTGGTGAATAGTAGCCATTTAGAGCATTTAATATATTTCTCAGCAAAAAAGACGACATTATTGCGCAAAACGGCGAGACGGCATTTCCAAGCATTCTTGTCAGAGTATATAATTTAGATGTTTGCCAGGAAAGAACCAGACAATATTTTACAGCTGCGCATAAAGAAATAAGATTTTTCATAATTTATGTCCATTCGCAAGCACATTATTCATAGTTTTTCGTTTCTTAAAAATTTCATAAAACTTATCAGGCTAAATATAAATTCGGTTTATATCCTGGATCTTAAAATATAGGCTTATAAGATTTGCGCACTCATTCAAATAGTTTTTAATAAATCGTTTTTAATTTTAAAATCAATATGTGTGTTTTTATAAACAGTAATATTATTAAATCACACTCTTATAATTTTGTCAACAGTTAATTTTACAATGTTCAACAAATTAATTGTCCAATTTTTTACAAAAACGGCGTGGTGTGCAAGTAAAGCGTTTTTCCCGCAAACGCCGCCCCAGCAACAATCGAAAGACAAGCGCATTTACTTGTGTGACACAAATTTGGCCTTCCTGAGATTTTACGCCAATAACGGACGCTCCGCCGCTCATCGTGGAACCGGGCATAATGCTCTTGACCTCACTCGTTGTGGCTATGCCGGATGTTGTGCCGGTGATTGGCTTATACTATCGTTTGTATTGAATATCGCCAATGACGGAGCACACGCCGCCGGCGGGTGGTGAACAGAAGAATCCGCATCCGACTGTATCCAATGCAGAAATTTATGTAAGTTTTTCAAAGGATCCACTTGACAAACTTAGCATGTTATGATAGAGTAAAAAAGCTGTAATTAAGAAACGCTGGTGTAGCTCAGCTGGTAGAGCAGCTGATTTGTAATCAGCAGGCCGGGGGTTCAAATCCGTCCACCAGCTCCATTAAAAAAACCGCCTAACGAAGCCATTTGTCGGCTTAAGTTAGGCGGGGTTTTTATTGTGTAAAATCCGTTCTGTCACCTACCAGTTACCTACATCTTAAAATCATCAATGTTTATCTTTTCTATTTCCTTGCGCAAAGTCTCTATATTTGTATGCGTATAGATATTTGCCGTCGTGGCGTAATCGGCGTGGCCAAGAATATCCTGCGCGGCCTTGGTGTTTGCGTTTGTTTCCATTAAGAGACTGGCCAGCGTATGGCGGCAGCTGTGAGGCGTTTTGCGCTTGATTTTCAGACGCTCCAGGCAGGGATAAAAAACTCTTTCCCTGTAATTTTTGGCGTCCCAAAACATGCCCGTCGGGCTTGGAATGAGCGGGATTTTCGTCATGGATTCATCTGGGCTGGCTTTTGTTTGACTGTTATAATATTTCTCAACATATGGAAATATTATAGGATGTATAGGTATTTTCCTGTTTTTCCCTGCGTCTGTCTTTATGCCTCCGGATATGACCCGGTTTGCCATGTCTATATCGGCAAGGCTGAGCCGTAAAAGTTCTGTTATTCTCATTCCGGTAAAAATTAGTATTAGTACAGAGCTTACATAATTTTCCTGCGCGTGAGCTAAAAGCGTTTTTATTTCATCCGTGGTAAAAATTTCTTTTTCTTTCTTTTCGGCTTTCGGAAGCTTTATAAATTCCGCGTAATTTTTGTTGACGACATCATTTTGCATACCATAGTCGAACAAAAGAGAAAAGAGAATCTTTATTTTGCTTATAAATGAATGCGACTTTCCACTTTCGGCGCAGGCGTCAATTATTTTTTGCATATGCGCCGTGCGAATGTCCTTAAGCTTGATTTTATTGAGGCTTCCCATATAATTCCATGCGGATTTATAACCTCTTTGTGTACTTCTTGAGATATTTTTATAGTGGCCTTCGCTCCACTCCGCATAAACCTCTTCGAGCGTCATAAACGTCCGTTCGGTGAGCGGAGTTATTTGGTGCTGGAGGAGTGCCGCGGAAGCTTCTTCTTTTTTTGAGTAATAGCCTAAGTACAAGAATTTTTGCCTTCCTGACTTGTCAAACCCAGCTGTCACTTTTACTGCCCAGGGCTTGCGGCGGCGGCCTTTGAGTTTGAAAACAGAACCGGTTCCGTTTGCGCGTTTCATTAATTTTCCTGGCATATGTATCCCCTTATAGAATTCTTGAATTGTCCAAAGAGTTTCCTCGCCAATAAATCACGCGAAAAATCTTTTTGTATGTAAAAATTTTCTACTTGCTTAATATGAAATTTTGGAATATTACATA
>JAITDS010000160.1 GCA_031282435.1 Spirochaetaceae bacterium | reverse complement strand
TTAAAACGGACTCCGGATTAATGCCCGGAATTACCCCCCCCCCCCCCGATTTCCATAAAGCCGGGGAGCGGTCAAGAAAAGCCTCAACCTGAAAGCCGTTCCTTTTTAGCGCCTGAGATATACCCCTGCCGTCTCGTCCCGCGCCCCAAATATAAATTTTTCTGCCAGTAAACATTTTATCTAAATCTTGTTTTGAGTAAAATTTATCCGGCAACCGGCATTGCGCGTTTTTAAGCATTTTATTTTCTAACATATTAACTCCCTATACATTGGACTTGTTCAATAACCCGGTTGCTGGCCAAGCCAAGCATGGCCGCCATGCTTGGCTTGCGAAAACTGAAGTTTCCGAACAACTCTATTATTAAAACAGCCACGGCACATCCTCCGGAGCGTGTATTTTTACAATTTGAATGCCGTCTTTCTCATATTTTTTTATATCGTTATATATCTCTTCACTGTATACATAGTTCGATATTACAATAATATCAGGCTTTATTTCCAAAAGTCTATCGGGATTTTCTACCCGAATACCGTTATATAAAGTTTCCCATAGTTTTTCATTTTTATCAAAAATAAGAATATCGGCATTTTGATTTGGAAATAACTTTTGAAAATAAGAAATAACTTTTTTTGTGTACAAACCTGCTGACCAAAACGCGATATTTTTATAATTTCCGGTAAAAATATTTTTTAACCGTTCAATTATGTGTTTTTCACTGTAAGCGGACTCGTCAAAACGCTTATATAATTCATCTATTCTTTTTATAAGTGGCAGCCTCTGCGTACACTTTTTTTCACATTCCCCGCATTGCAGGCACGGATTTTGAGCGTCCGAAGGCATAAAGTTGGAAATCATACTAAGACGAAAACAGATACGGATATTTTCAAGAAGACGCTCACCCTTACGTCTGTAATCCGATATGCCGCTTGTAAACTTAATCGCGTTAAAAGCCTGCATAAGCGAAACTATGTCGATACCGGCGGGACAGCCGGAACAGTAAGCGCATCCCGTACAAAAACCTGAAATATCAGAAAAAGATTTATTTACCGCTTCAATTCGTTTTTTAGAGTCATCAGAATTTTCAGCTTTATCAAAAGCGCGTAAATTTTCACGCAACTCGTCAATTGTTGTCATTCCGGAAAGAACCGTTGTAATTTGGGGATGCGCGTAGGACCATGCCAGAGCCGCGGCGGCGGCGCTCTCATCTTCGTCCTGTCGAGCAAACGAAAAAACATCCGGATTTTGAGGAATAATTCCGCCTCCAAGCGAATTCATTGTGATAACTCCTACCCCCAATTCAGCGGCGACCCGCAATACCGGTTCAAAAATATGCGGGGTTAATAAAGAATATGATATTGTTACGCCTTCAATTTTGCCGGTCCGCATGATTTTTATAATATCCGCGGGAGGCGCGTGGGCGGACATACATATATGATCAACCAGTTCCTCTTCTTTTGCGCGAAGCGCCCCGTCATAAGCCCCTCCGGCGGCAGTCATTTTTATAAAATCATCATAACTAAGCACAGTCCAAAGTATAAAAAAATGCGCCTTTTTTAGGCCCATGCTTTTTAAGGAATCGCAAATACGTTTATAGCAGGCATCCGCCGAAACGTCTATCAAGCCGTTCGATTTTACGGTAACATAAACATCCTTCCCTGAACGCCGCACAGCTTCGCCCGCGATTTTTTCCGCCTGTCCGCCAAGGTAGCCAAAGCTCGTATCAATATAGTTTACGCCCTGTTTAATAGCTTCAACAGCAATCCCGACAGCGTTTTCAAAACCATTAGGTTCTCCCGTCTTAAAGCGCATAGTTCCAAGCCCAAGCGCCGACAGCATTTTTCCTGTTTTACCAAATGTCCGGTACTGCATTTTTTACCCTATTCCTTCCTTAAATATCAGCCGTAATATTATATTTTTCAAGCAGCAATTTTCTAACATAACTGTTATACTTAAATTGATTATAATATCTATGCATAGAATGAGCAACACATTCTTTAGTTATGTCCTGAAATTATTGGTAGCTATCCGGCACCTTCGTTACCGGGGAACCAAACCACCACCGGTATGGGGGCGGGGTGTCTTTGACGCCATCGGGGCCGTGCCCCCGCAGAGGGGGGGGGGGGGTAGCGGGAGACCAAACGTAGGGAGGTATGGGCAGGCAGCAGCAACCGCGCCGAAGCCGAGGTAATTTACCGCATGGCGGGAAACGAAAAGCTTGGCCGGAACGGACTGCTGAAAGCACACCGGGAAGGGACAATCAAACGTATGACCGATAAGCCGGTTATTCTTGCGGTACAGGACACTACGAGGGTGAATTACAATGGCCGGCGGAACATGGAAGGCAATGTAATCTTCCACAATCCCGTTTTTGCCACGTATCGTCTTCGCCCGCGCCCTGAAAAACCACCTCCGCCCGCCTATTTGCATGGCCGAGACGCGGCGCGCGATACGATAGTCGCCACCCCGACTATGACGCATAACGTCGTCATTTTCTTAACTGAATCGCCGGTGCCTTGATGCTTATCCCGGCTTGCTTATATCCTTTTCGTCCGGGAGGATTAACCTGATGCTGATATTTTGAATCCCCGCCGCTTTTTCCGTTGCATTGACACAATGACACTAAAGAATCAACAATAGAATCGAATCCATTCGGGAACTTCAAGTTTCCGTTGAAAACGGACTCGCAAGCCGGATGCGCTTCCCCGCCTATGGCTTGCCGTTGGGCAGCAGGGGTATGGGGTTATAAATCACGCTTGCGAATGAAGGCTGTCGTTGAAACGGGGGTGTTGAAACAAGTCCAATAATTGATTATGAAGAATGAGTTTAAATATATTACAATTTTTGCTTTTTTAGCCGCCGCCGCGTTGATTTCGGCTTTGCTTATTCTGCCGCAGAACTTTTTTAATAATAAAAAAAAAGAATTTCGCCAGACGCGCTATATTAAACCCGTTTTACAAGATAATAATTTTGATGTATTAAACAACGACGCGGAGATTGCCGCCATCAAAGAAAGTGAGCGCGTCAAAATAAATTTGGAAGACGGCGAACTGGTTATTGCGGCGTTATCTGAAGATTTTGATAAAGACGGCAGCGAAGAGCAGGTTATCGCTTATAGAAATTTACTGGAAGAAAATAATCCGGTATACATAACTTATATTGACTACGCGGAAGATACAAAGCAGTACCGGCGTTTATGGAGCGCGGCTACCGCGGTAACGCGGCCCGGTACCGCCTCGCTTTTTACGCAGGATTTAATCGGGGATCGCAGTGTCTGTGTAATACTAAGCGGAATGAACGCAAACGGCGAACATACTATGACCATATTCAAAGTAAATCCCGGCCAAGACGGAAAAACATCATTGAATAAGATTGCCGATATAAAAATTGACGGAACTATATCTATAATTGAAAAAGAACGGACGCAGGCTTATCAGCTTGGTTTAACAAACGGCGCAAGTTTCGATATTAAAGGACGAAGCCGCAATGTGTTGTCTTCAAATGAATTTGACCAAATTGAAGTTACTTATTCATACAATCCCGGTCTTGAGCGTTATACGCAAAGTAATGTTGCCCGAATATCCGGCGCTCAAATAGAAGCGGCGCGTTTTCGCAGTCTGCTGAACGGCGGCAAAGCGGAATTTGAACAATTTATTCAGGGTTTGTGGTATCTTGTAGCGCCTGATATGTCTATAAATAATAGTCAATATATTTATTTTGATACGGCAGGACACGAAATAATTTTTTATGATAAAAATACGCAGCAGGTATATACATGGATTTCATCAACTTCGACAAGGTACGGCTTGTATATTTCTAGTCAAAATATATCTGTAGCCACACTGCGGCGCGTCATGGATATTGAATTGGAATCTATCGACGTTATCCGCGTAAAAGTGTTTGAAGATGTTCGTATGAAGATTGGGCTTAACGCTCCTTGGGACGGCAGTTATCGTAAAGCTGTCTCAATAAAAAAAACGGATATGGTTGAGGAATCGTCTGTAAAGGCTTATATCGACGCGGAATATAATAGTTCACGCGGAAATCTTATATTTTCACAAAATGGTGAATATCAAATTAATGTTTTGGGGCTTACGCAAAAGGGGCGTTACGCTTTTTTTAAGCTTAAAGGTCAAGTATATTTAGAATTAATGCAGGAAAATGCGGATCTAAGGCTTTTGGGCGGTCGTTCTCTTGACGGCGGGTCCGGACGTGAGATATATCGTGTTGAGTATGAGGACGCTCCTTCTGCCGCATCCTCGGCCATATCATCCGTTGGCGGGGGGGCGGCGGACGCGGCATCCGTTGGCACGGACGGACTGCCTATACCGTCTTTTTCACTTCAGCGTGTACGTCTAAGTGTCAGAGGTGAGCAGGATTTTCATGAAGATCCTGTAATATTCAATCTTGTAGAAAAATCCGTGGAACAAACGCCGGAGTAGAATATGTGTGGGATTACAGGATTTATAGGTTATGAAAACGCCGCGCCGCTTCTAATAAGGGCGTTGAAAAAGCTCGAATACAGGGGTTACGATTCGGCTGGTATCGCGGTAATTCATGATAAGAAAATTATTGTCCGGAAAATGAAAGGGCGTATAAATCTATTGGAAGAATCGCTTCTTGAAAATCCGCTGGACGGATATACGGGTATAGGTCATACGCGCTGGGCGACGCACGGCGAGCCTTCGGATATAAATTCCCACCCTCATACGGACTCTGACGGTCGTATCGCTATTGTACACAATGGTATTGTTGAAAATTATATTAAGCTGAAACAGTGGCTGCAAAGTCGCGGTATTGTTTTTCGTAGTGATACCGATACGGAAGTAATCGCGCATATAATAAATTATTTTTACCGCAAGGGACACGGTTCTTTGCTGCAATCCGTTATAGAAGCGTTAAAATTATTGAACGGTTCTTACGCGCTTGCGGTTATTTGCGCCGATTATCCTGATAGAATTATCGCTGCGCGCAAGGATAGTCCGCTGATTGCCGCTACGGGCGGCGCGGGTTCTTTTCTTGCTTCCGATATTACAGCGCTTCTTGAATTTACGCGCGACGTATATTTTTTAAATGATGGTGAAATAGCGGTCTTGTATCAGGATCATATTGAGCTTCGTAATGATGAAGGCGATCTTATTCAGCGTGAAACTACGCATATTGATTGGAGTGTGGAGAGCGCCGAAAAAAACGGCTTTCCGCATTTTATGTTAAAAGAAATTTTTGAACAGCCTAAATCTTTGGAAAACGCTCTGCGTCCGCGTCTAAAAAAAGATATTATTGATTTTGAGGAAATTAAATTTGATAAGAAATGGCTGGAGGCGCGGCGCATTGTTATTATTGCCTGCGGCACGGCTTATCATGCGGCGGTAATCGGAAAATATGCGTTTGAATATTTTGCGCGTATTCCTGTAGAGGTTGATATAGCGTCCGAGTATCGTTACCGTAATCCTATTTTTAATAAGAATGATATTTATATAGCGATAAGCCAGTCCGGCGAAACTGCGGATACGCTTGCCGCGGTGCGTCTTATAAAGCAAAATGGCGGTTGTGTTATCGCTATTACAAACGCGCCCGGTTCAACGTTATCCCGCGAGGCAAACGAGATTATATACACGTACGCTGGTCCGGAAATTGCCGTAGCTTCGACAAAAGCGTTTACTTCTCAAGTTATGTGCATTTATCTTTTAGCGCTTGAATTGGGGCGCGCGCGTTCTTATATTCCGGATACAAAAAAATATACTGATGAGCTTTGCGAGATTCCTGACCGTATTCGTAAAATTCTGGATAAAAAAGAAATTATTCAGCGTTTTGCGTCTCGTCAATACAATAAGACAAAAATGCTTTTTATGGGCAGGCAGTTTGATTATCCTGTGAGCATGGAAAGCGCGCTTAAATTAAAAGAAATAAGTTATACCCATTCGGAGGCTTTTGCCGCGGGGGAGTTAAAGCATGGCCCTATCGCGCTTATCGATTCTTCTACACTGGTGATTAGTTTTGCCACGCAGACGGCATTGTTTGAAAAGATGGCTTCCAATATTCTGGAGGTCTGTTCCCGCGGCGCGGCTTCTCTTGTAATAACGTGGGAAGGCGGCGGTTTTTTCGATGCTCTAAACAGTGAGGTTTTCACTTTACCTAAATCTGAAGAC
The DNA here is from genome assembly GCA_031282435.1 of Spirochaetaceae bacterium. Classification (GTDB taxonomy): domain Bacteria; phylum Spirochaetota; class Spirochaetia; order Treponematales; family Breznakiellaceae; genus JAIRMY01. Next base: position 889 of record JAITDS010000160.1, on the reverse strand, counting down.
TGTTTTTCTCCTATGCTCGCGGTAATTCCAGCCCAGTTGTTTTCATACTACTGCGCCGTCCAGCGTGGAAACGACCCTGATAAACCGCGCAATCTAGCCAAAAGTGTTACCGTAGAGTAAGCGGTCAGCCGGTTTCCTGCCTTGCCTTCAATACGAAAATGTGGAGGCCGGTCACCTTTCTCCTTTGCCATTTAAATTACACCGCAGCAATTCCGGTTTCGGGCAAATTCAAAGTTTTACATGATTTTAACGGCGTATCATCAATGCTTTTTAATTTTGGAAGTATTTTCACCGTCGCAGGCGCGCCTGCGGGAGCATTCGTCCGGCGATTTCAGCGCCGGACGGCAAAACAGTTCAACGAACTGTTTTGTGCTTCAATCGCTTACGCTGCTTAAAACACAGCCCCTTGTAGAAACCGGTATGTTTTTCATATCTGAAATCGAAATCGCTGTTTACAACAAAAGGTGTAGTTTACAGTAATCAGAAAAAATCAGAGCATAGGCGTTTACTTTTTGGCTAAGTGGAAAGACACGATATACTAAATTCTGCCGGAGTACACGGCCTCAGGTACTCTGTGACCGGTTAAGACCGACCTAAACGCCTCAAAATACACCTTCGCACAGGTACAGACCAAGCATATCCCTGTGGCATCATCCTGAAATACGCGCGGGGCGTATTGAACGTGAACGTCGTTACTATTGTGCGTCTTTCTCCGGTACTCCGGCGTGTCTTCTGTGAGCTTATCACTTGTTTGTTGCAAGGCAACGCGAGGGCTGTATAGTCTCAGAAAGAAATAGGACACCCGCGCCATAAGAGGCGGCCTGATGTAGAATGGAAATTTAAAAGAAATCTGTTTTACAGAGGTACGCCCCATGAAAGGCAAAATCGG
>JAITDS010000150.1 GCA_031282435.1 Spirochaetaceae bacterium | reverse complement strand
ATAAAACGGCGGGTAGTACCGGTACGGCCAAACCGGGAAGTAGCAAGGAAAGAGTATCTGAAAAAACCTCATTTCCATCATAATCGCAAATCAAACTGTTGATCGGGGGATAATTCCATTCTCTTAACTTCTTGACAGTGGGAAGTCTCCCCCTAGCTACAGCCCCGCACTCCGGTCGATATGGCCGCGCCTACGGCGCGCCCGTACCTCCCTACGTTTGGTCTTCCGCTACCCCCCTCTGCGGGGGACACCCCCGCAACGCCCCCCAAAGCGGCGGATGATTTCATTTAGCGCGTTTTTTACGGGCTTTATAAAAATTCAAAAATTCCGGCGCATACCTATACATTTTTTTCTTTGCATATAAAAATTTTGAAATGATGCCCATTCCAAACAACGCCAAATTCAAACTCTGAAATTTTTTGGGGACAAATCTAAAATACAACTCTTCACAATACTTCATAACGGATTTTTTAGGCTTAGGGTTTTCTTTATCATCCCACATTTCAGCATAATCGCTTTGCAGAACGCTTATCTTATCCGGAACAGCGGCTATTTTTTTTGATATTACAAACATCGTAGCGGGTTTCTTTCTACAGCAGAAGACGGTTCGTATTTTTGTTATTTTAGGAGGGATAACTTCAAGCCATCTATTAAAATCGTCCTGCATAAATATTTTTGTCTGTGAAAAACCATTATGCTCATCCAGCAGTGAAAAAAATAATTCCGGTGAAAATTGATAAAATCCATGTCCAAACATATTATTGGCAGGCGTTTCAAGAATTAGATGCCCGCCTATTTTAACCATTTCCATACAGTTTTTGATTGCCGTAGGATAGTTAAAAACGTGTTCCAACGTACCGCCGTCCCATACGCAGTTATACTTATTTTTTAAATTATCAGGCACCGGCGTACTCATATCATGAATTATGCTCGCGCCTTCATAATCACTGTAATCAATCGAATCAACCGTTAAAGCGCCAAAATGTTTGAATAATCCTTCCGCGTAAGGGAATTTGCTCGTAGCGTCAAACAGCGCGCCAATTCCCCCCCCCCCCCCCGGTATATTTTTTTAGAATTTTGACCGCCGTTTGTTTTGTCATAAGAATCGCAAGCCGTCCTATCATTGCCGTATTTGTAAATGTTACTCCGTTTTCCGCCGCATAACACATCCCTATTAATGCTTCTTTCGCAATTCCCATAAAGTTCTCCCGATGACATTGGACTTGTTCAATAGAGTTGTTCGGAAACTTCAGTTTCCGAACAAGTTCCGCTTGAAAACGCAAAATGTCGCGCATTTTGCAAGGACTTGGGTGACAAGCAACCGGGTTGGCGAACAAGTCCAATAAGCCGCTTGCTTATTGAACAAGTTTTTAGCGGTTGTTGGCCAAGCCATGCATGGCCGCCGTGCTTGGCTTGCAAAAACTGAAGTTTTTGAACAACTCTATTTATTCGCAGCGGGGTCTAATACCCTGCCGCAAACACGTTTGCGCGCTTGCGGCGGTTAAAGTAAATCAACCCCAAAAATAAAATGGTAGTAAACCGGTCTGCCGCGCAAACCCCTACAATTGATAAATTTGCTCACCCGATCGAACCGCGTAAATAATCGCAACGTTTACAATAGAGTTATTTGGAAACTTCAGTTTCCGAACAAGTTCCGCTTGAAAACGCAAAATGCCACGCATTTTGTATACCGGCAGATTTCCGCGAGACGATTCATTCATGGACGCGGCTTAACACCCGTCACAAAAGGCAGTTTACTATGACGGTATGGTTTATTCAAGCTGTCGCATTGTATCATGTCGGAGAACAATGGAAATGTCCTATAGTTAAGAACAATAGAATGTCAGGTTGGATAGGACATTTCTATTGCGCTAAAATAGGAGTCATTTCTATTGCGGCTTGACACGGCGAAATATTTTTCTTGACAAAACGCCGGTTAAGGCTGGATAATAAGAGTTAAGGATTGTTACTGGGCCCCGACCAGGCATTACCTGTTGTTGAATCATGCCAAAAGGTGATGTAAAATGACAGGGCTTCGAAAATGTAATAATAATATTATCTTCGCTAAAGAAAACGGCCGTCAGGTTATAGCGTTGGGGAAAGGTCTGGGTTTCAATTTAAAACCGGGCGGCGAAGTAGATGTAAGCCTCGTTGAAAAAGTCTTCGTCCCGCAGGAAACCCTCCAATTAAACCGTTTTTTGGATGTCTTAGCCGATTTACCCTACGAAAATGTAATACTGGCCGGTAAAATAGTCGATTTAGGGAAAGAAAGGCTGGGCAAGGCGCTAAATCAAAGTATTGTAATAGCTCTGGCCGACCACTTAACTTTCGCGATTAGCCGCCGTAACGACGCGCTGGACATCCAGATGCCGCTGATTTTAGACGTCAAACACATATACCCGCTTGAATTCGCCGTCGGCTGTGAAGCTCTTGATTTAATCAAAGCGGAGACCGGCATAGAATTTCCTAAATCGGAAGCCGCGGCTATCACCCTTCATTTTATAAACGCGGAATTAGATTTTGGCGATATGCCGAACACCGTTAAAATGTCGAACATAATTCAAAAGTCCGTAAGTATCGTAGAGGATTATTACAAAACCGTATTTGACGAAGACACTGTTGATTTTACAGGTTTTATCGCGCTTTTACGGAATATAGCGATACGTTTTATGAACCACAAAAACGAAAATCAGGGCGAAGACATGGTTTTATACGATTTATTGCGCAAGCGTTACAGTTATGCGTTTGCCTGCGCTGAAAAAATAGCCGTGTTCATGGAGAAAGAGGCCGGCTGGAGGATAACGGTCAACGACGTTTCGTTTTTAACACTTTATATAGACAGAATTACCGCCAAAAAGAAGTCCGGTTAAAAGGATGCCCGTAAGCGGTTTTTATAAAAAATTTTATTAAGGAGAGATAAAATGGCTAAAGATTTTGCGAAAACCGCCCGCGGCGTGTTGGACGGCGTGGGCGGGAAAGAGAACATTAAAAGTGTAGTCCACTGCGCTACCCGCCTGCGTTTTACGCTTGCCGACCATGCGAAAGCCGATGACGACAGGGTTAAGGCGGTGAGCGGTGTTGTAAGCGTCGTAAAAGCCGGCGGCTTGTACCAGGTTGTTATAGGCAACGACGTACACGAAGTTTTTGTGGAACTGGAAAAACTCGGAGCGCCAACCGGAGCCGCCGTAACGGACGGGGGGGCGGGGGGCAGGCAGAGCCTCGGTGATATGCTTATAGGCACAATCTCAGGCGTGTTTACGCCTATTTTGGCGGCTTTAATGGGCATAGGCATTATAAAAGGTCTTTTAGCTATACTGTCCGTAAGTTTTCCGGGCTGGGTGGCCGGCGGGGATATGTCGTATACGGTGCTTAACGCGGCGGGCGACGCCTTAATGTACTTCCTGCCTATTTTGGTGGCTTACACGGCGGCCATGCGCTTCGGTCTTGATCCGATAGTCGGCATGGTGATAGGCGCCGCTCTGGTGTATCCAAGCATTGTGGAGCAGTATCCTTTCGGGCCATGGGGGACGCATGAATTTTTGGGCGCGCCTGTTTTGGTTATGGTCAGATACAGCGGCACCGTACTGCCTTCTATTTTTGCAGTATATGGGGGGAGCATACTGTACAAACATCTAAGAAAAACGCTTCCTTCAGCGATAAAAAACTTTATAGCGCCGTTTTTAACGCTCATTATAACCATACCTCTGATGTTTTTAATTATAGGACCGGTTTTCGGTGTAGTGGGGTTGGGAATACAGAACGCTATCCGCGCCGTAGTCGCGGTCCGTTTTATAGGCCCCATAATTTTGGGACTAGTGGTTGGGGCTTTTTGGCAGGTTTTGGTCATATTCGGCTTGCACTGGGCGCTTGTTCCAATAGGTATACAGGAAGCTACAGTGCCTAACCCCGTTTTTGCGGGCAACTATGTAACATATATTTTGGCCTACACTCAAATCGCTGTTATAGCCCAGGTGGGGGCCGTGTTCGCCATGTCTATACGGATTAAAAACAGCGAACGCCGTTCGGCGGCTATGGCGGCGGGCTTGGGCGGCATATTCGGCATAACCGAGCCTATTATTTACGGCTTTACGCTGCCCAAAAAGAATCCTTTCGTACTTGCGTGTATATCAGGAGCCATATTCGGCGCTCTGGCCGGCCTTTTAGGCAGCTTCAACTCAGACGGCTACGGCATAGCGATGCAGATGGGCGCTATGGGCGTGTTTTCTTACCCAAGTTTCCTTTTGCCCGGCTTTAGCGGCTCCACAATGAATCTGCTGATAGGCCTGTTTATGGGCATTTTCGCGATGGTTCTAACCTTCATTTTGGTTTACATTAGCTACAAACCGGATGCCGCTGAACTAAAAACCGGGGACGCGGTGGTGATAGACGTTTCAAAAGTTGATCAGGCCAACGCGAAAAAAATATACGCTCCGGTAAAAGGGCGCATTTTCCCCATAACTCATTCCGCGGACGCCGCCCATCAGCAGGAGACGCTTGGAAAAGGCGTATGCTTTATGCCGCTTGGCGGGAAGATTTTCGCTCCGTTCGACGGCAAAATAGACATGGTTTTTGACACCAAGCACGCGATAAACATTATTGGAGACGGGATTGAGCTTCTTATACACTGCGGTATAGACACGGTGAAACTGGGCGGCAAAGGATTCACCGTACACGTTAAGGAAGGAGATGAGGTTAAAAAAGGCGCTTTGCTTTTTGAATACGACAAAGATATAATAGCGCGGGCCGGGTACAGCCTTGAAACTCAGGTGGTTGTAACCAACTCAGACGATTACAAGGCGGTGACGCAGGCCAAAACAGGCGATTGCAACCCCGGCGATTTAATTTTGTACGTGGAGTAGGAACGGTTTGAAGGCGGGGGATTCGCGCTTCGGTGTGAATCTCTCGCTATACATCTAAGCAGGGCATCTCCATTTAGCGTATTCCGCTAAACAAAAGTTTTATTAGAGTTGTTCAAAAACTTCAGTTTTTGCAAACCAAGCATGGCGGCCATGCTTGGCTTGGCCAACAAGCGCTAAAAACTTGTTCGATAAGCAACCGGCTTATTGAACAAGTCCGTTTTTAAATAGGAGAAATTATGAAAAAATCAACGGTGGTTTTCGCGTTTGTCTCTTGTTTTACCGTTTTGTTAGCGGCGTCCGATTGTTTCGCGGGCGGGAAGGCTGAAAAGCAGGCGCCTTTAAGTGAAGCGCGGGAACTGACAATTTATGTAGTGCGCCACGGGCAGACTATTTTCAACCTTATGGATAAAGTGCAGGGGATTTCGGACGGCGTTTTAACCGAAAAAGGGATAACCGGCGCCGTTAACATGGGCAAGGGTCTGCGCGGCGTCCAGTTTAACGCGGTGTATTCCAGCGATTTAAAGAGGGCCGTAGATACGGCGTGTATTGCCATGGAGCAAAACCGGGCGACTAAACAATGGGAGGTAATTGAAAAAAAAGAACTGCGGGAGGTAAGTTTTGGCGTTTTTGAAGGAGACCCGAACCGGGTTATGTACGCGGCTTTCGCCAGGTATCTGGGGCTTTCCTTGCCGGAAGATGCCAAGTCTATAGGGGCCGCCACCGCGCCGATAGTGAAATACTACGATTCCGATATGAAGAAGTTCTTAGAAGGGCTTGCGGATTTTAATGAACCACCTCGCGGCAAGCCGCGAGGTATCTTGTAGGCGTTGAAATTATTTACGTGGTTCGTTCTGTAAGGAAATTATTTAACTGTGGGGTCTAATACCATTTTTTGTTGGCGTT